>JAAXVZ010000041.1:0-6500 GCA_013335235.1 Nanobdellota archaeon
AGCACTTCATCGGCGTAGATAAAGACACCCTTGTGATTGCAATCTCCCAATCTGGAGAGACAATGGATGTCATAGAGGCATTAAAGTACGCAAAGAAGAACAATGCAAAGATCGTGTCGATTGTAAATGTACCATATTCCACTGTGCAGAGGATGTCTGAAGCCTCTTTGAATATTGTTGCAGGGCAGGAGATTTGCGTTGCAGCTACAAAGTCCTTTGTCAACCAAGTGACACTGATGCTGGCGATATGCCAGGAATTCGGGTTCAAGATAAACCTGGAAAACCTGCCAGAGAAGATTGCCCAGATACTCAGTTCAAAAGACCAGATAGAATCAATTGCAAAAGACATATACAAGAAGCAAGACCTTTATGTCCTTGGGCGCGGGCTATCATACCCTGTCGCAAGAGAGATCGCGCTTAAGATAAAAGAGATATCCTACATCCACGCAGAAGGGATGATGGGTGGGGAGTTGAAGCATGGCACAATCGCCTTGATAGAGAAGGACACTCCAGTCATCTCCCTTATCAGCGGAAAGGATTATGCAATGGTCTCTAGCACAAAGGAAGTGGAAGCGCGTGGCGCGAAAGTGATACGGATAACCAATGAGCTTGAAGGCGAGATCAAAGTCAACACAGACAATGACGGAAAATTCGGCATCCTGGCTGCGATAGTCGGACAATTGCTTACATACTATATCGCACTGAAGAAAGGGCTGCCGATAGACAAGCCAAGGAACCTAGAAAAATCCGTGACTGTAAAATAATGAAAATGCCCTATAATGGGCTATACTCATTAACATTCGTAATAATCAAGCTTGCTATATCCCTGCACTAAAATACCAGGCACGTTTAATAGATTTTGAATCTAAAGATTCAAAATCGAAAAAGATAGTATTCTGCCTGTTTGAAATAACTCAGTCTACCCTATCCCATGATTCCGCCCCTTTTTTTTTGAAGAGGAGTTGGGCAGCTACGCTTTTCACTGCAAGATAAGATAGCCCGAGGTATCCAAGCTTCCTGTACCTCCTAGGTGATTCAAGCACAAAAAAACCAGGCAAAGAGACTATTTTTCCCTGTTTTCTCAGTTTTCTGAAAAGCTCAGAATCTTCTGCATGAATCAGTTCTTCATTATATCCTCCAACTTCAAAAAAAGAGGATTTTCTAACAATCTGGCACTGCCCCCTGCCAAATGGGATAGGTGTTAGAAGGCTCAGCCTGACCAGGCGGTTAAGAAAGTAATGAAAAATCACATCTTTCCATATGCGCTCTTCTGGAAATACCTCAACATCCGGGGTCCCTCCTACAACTCTTTTGTCTTTGAAGACAGATGCAACCTTAGTTAGAAATGGACCTGGTTTTTCAAGCCTAGTGTCTGCATCACAGAATATAAGTATGTCTCCCTTTGCTGCCTTTGCACCAAGGTTCCTGTTCTTTGCTATTGTCTGGGATTCTCGGCTGTTTAACACAACTTTTGCCCCTAAAGAACGTGAAATTTGGCCTGTTTTGTCTGTGCTCCCGCCATCTGCTACGATTATTTCAATGCTGTCTATAGAATCGAACTGGGATATTGCCCTAGAAATACGCTTTTCTTCATTTAGTGCGGGGATTATGACTGAGATCATATTACCTTGATTTTTTTCCAGTTTATATAGCTGATTGCAGTTAAGTATTAATATTAAGCTTGGATTTATTATCCATATGGAAAAGGACATTTCAGCACTTGAGCTGCATTATCTTGCTAAAGAACTAAGCGCCCTGAAGAACGGAAGGGTAAACAAGATATATCAATCAGAGACTGCAACATATATCCAGATTAACGTATCTAATGAAGGCAAGAAGTTCCTCAAGATTATCCTGCCCGGGAAGGTGTATATGGCAGAGACAAAAGAGGAACTGGAAGAGAGCGGCAAATTCGCTCTTGCCTTAAGGAAGCATATCGAAAACGCTAAGATACTGAAAGTCAATCAGATAGAATTTGAAAGGATCCTAGAGATCCAGGTTGAGGCTAAAGGTTGCCCCTTATCATTGTATTTTGAGCTATTCAAGCCAGGTAATATAATATTGTGCAACTCAGAGAATAGGATAATTATGGCCAGGGATTATCATGCATTTGGATCAAGGATGATTCGACCTAATATAGATTACAAATATCCGACAAGGCCTGTAAACCTCATTGAAATTGAAGAAAGGGCTTTTGCAGAGATAATGGATAAAAGCAACAAAGACAGCATAGTAATCACGCTAGCTGTTGATTTGGGGTTGGGAGGCCTCTATGCTGAAGAAGCTTGCCTAAGGGCAGGCATAGGCAAAAGCTCAAAAAAGCTGACAGAAGACGAAAAGAGACAGCTATTCATCTCATGTAAGGAACTATGCGACATCGCTCCAAAACCCACTGTATACAGAGAAGATGGCACAATAAGGCATGCAACACCATTTGAGCTTATAAGCCTAGCACAGCTGGAAAAAATATATGTCCCAAGCTTTAGTGCAGGGATTGGTATGCTGCCAGATATAATCATTCCACAGAACATGAGCGACAAGGAACGGTTACGCCTGGAATCCATATATAACAGCCAATTAAGGCAGATAGAGGAATTTGAAAGCGCAAGTATAGACTATCAATTGAAAGGAGAGAAGATATATAGCAATTATATGGAGATAGATTCGTCCTTGAAAACAAGAGAGAAAAAACATGGAAGATTTTCCGTTGAGGTAGAATGAAACCACAGCATTTAATCCTGGCCGGAATTTTCCTTCTTAGCGTAATAGTAAGGACGATGGCTGCAGCTTCATCTGAATATTTCACCTCAGATACATCCTATTCTGCACTTAGGCAGATTGAGCACATAGCTGAGACTGGCCGTCCGCTCATAAATGACAGCCTAAGCTATGGCGGACGAATACATATCCTTATGCCTGCCTATTATTATCTCCTGAGCGCAACAACCCTGGTTTTTCCAGGGATCCTTGCCATGAAGCTGGTAGCTAATCTCCTGGCATCAACAATAATCATAGCCACATATCTTCTGGCATACAAGCTATCAAAAAATAATAATGTTGCGCTGGCATGCGCCTTTCTGTCCAGCATAATACCCCTATATATTGCAGAGACAATAAATGATATAGATGCAATAGCAATCGTACTTCCCGGCAGCATATTCATTCTTTACCTTTTCCTCAGTCTTGAAGACAATAATAGGGTACTCTTCACCCTGGTACCTCTTTCACTAATTGTAATATTGACCTCTGCCTCATCCCTAATTGTGCTGTTTTGCCTGCTCGCATTCATAGTGATATGCTATCTTGAAAACATACCTATAAAGAGAGTGCAGAAAGAATTCATTTTCTTCTTTTTCTTCTTTTTCTTTTGGAGTATATTCCTTATATACAAGTACGCATTCCAGATACTGGGATTCTCGCTGATTTGGCAGAACACGCCTTCTGCAATAATGGATACATATTTTAAGAATATAGATCTTGCACAGTCTGCCAGTAGTATCGGACCGCTTCTTCTGCTGTTTGGGCTCAGTACAATATTCACTTACCTGTTTAGGAAGAAATCAAAGAATGCGTATGCCATGATAAGCCTATTTTTCATATCTATCTCTATGTTCTGGCTCCGTCTGGTAAATGCGGAGCTTGGAATCGTTTTCATCGCAGAGTCTACAATATTGCTTTTTGCAATATTCATAATGGATTTATATGAATATATAATTAAAACAAAACTTGAAAGACACTCTGTGCTCATATTGATAGGGATATTCCTCCTGGCGGTTGGGTGGCCGCTGTCTGCATCCGCCCAGTCCGTCCTTGACTCACTGGCAGATGCGCCAACAGAAAAAGAGATATCCGCATTTGTCTGGATAAAGAACACTCTTCCAGAAGATGCGGTCATAATGTCGCCTGCGACAAGCGGGAACCTTATCACCTATTTTAGCAGCAGGAAGAATATCATAGACAGAGATTTCCTAATGGTCACTGATGTAGACAGGAGATATGAGGACGTGACAAAATTCTACAACGTTAAGATAAAAGTAGAGGCCATCAGCATCCTTGAAAAATATGGCTCAGAATATGTGATAGCGACAAATGAAAGGGAAAAAGAGATAGTAGATTCAAATATATGCATGATAAAACTTTTTGAATCCTCTGTCAATGTGTACCAACTAAATACATCTTTATGTAGCCTGAAGAGAATATGAAAACAAGAAGGTTGCTTGAACTGTTGACCGTTCTCCTATTCTGTGCTATACTGCTCTATGGGTTTCAGATAGTCCGGCTCACAAAAAGCCCATACCTTCCGACCTATTATCAATATGAAAATTTGGAGCATATATCCTACGGGAACGATTCCGGCTACATGCCTGATATCCAGAGAGACATGCCTACGAATCTTCTGGACATAATTATGTCAAAAATAGGGAACACCCAACTACTTGTCAGGCTGCTCCCTCCTTTAATCGGGCTTATAAATATAATGCTGCTATTTTTTATCGTCTCTCGTTTTGCAAAAGAAAGCGATACGAAGATATATCTTCTCTCTGTCCTGCTCTCGCCGGTTTTCCTGTATTACCATGTGACATACAACAATTATAGTTTAGGCCTGACGTTTGCATTAGCCGGTGCCTATCTTCTGATGTCATCGCTGCATCTTCTTGCAATGATATCCCTGATACTTTCATTTCTTGTATCTCCAGATAGTTACATAACTATATTCATAATAATAATAATGTTATATTCTCAATACAATTCTAAAAAAAACATAATTATGGCTTCCATGCTTCTTCTGCTTGCGATTGCTATCGCCTCTGTTTCAGGACTTGCTTCATTCAGACCGCCTTCTGTGCATTATGCTCTGAAAACAACAATATTCGATCTTGGTGCATTGCCGGGGTTCGGGATATTCCACATACTCCTGTCTGGGATCGGCATCATAAGGTCGTGGAGAGAAAAAGAACACCACATCCTGAATTATATAATCTTTCTTATACTTGCAATAATGGCATCTATCAATAAAAGCTATATGATCTATCTTGATATCATCTTATGTTATTTCTGCGGATATGCAATCGCTTATTTCATTAACAGCCAGTGGGAAAGCAGCCTGTTAAGGACATATGTGACAACGCTTATTATGTGCGGCATATTGTTTTCTGGAGCCTCTTTCCTGACCTATTTGTCAAGAAGCGACCCAAACGATAAAGAGATGACGGGATTGCGTTGGCTATCGATGCAGGAGGGTGGTGGGAACATCCTTACACATTATACTTATGGCGGACTGATACGGGTCATTGCAAAAAAAACACCTTATATCGACACCAACTATGTTGACTCATCGCGTGATAAGCTTAAGCTATATGAGACTAATCGCATATTCGGGTCGCGTGATATGAAGGAAGTCATTTCTTTTCTTGAAAAGAACAATATAAGATATATAATGATAACAGAGGAGATGAAACATGGCCTTGTCTGGACAAAAGACGAGGATGGCATGCTCCTCCTGCTGCAGAACACAATACGCTTCGCCAAGGTATATGATTATCTAGGCACGGAGATCTATTTATTTATACCTATTGCCACAAGATAAAGCACCCATATGACTAAAGAATAGCCAACTAATGGCAGCCACCCGAAAAGCAGGAAAGGTGACATGGAAAGCATGAGCAGCCTCAAGCAGTATACTAATGGCTTCCTAAGTATCATGCCTAATAGGATGCTTAATATGAAAACTATAACTGTTCCCAAGAAAAGGTAAAAGAAGAACAGAGATATGCTGATTCCTGCAGAATAGTTGACTGCTGCCGCAATATCGACTTTAGCCTTAAGCACATAATGATAATATGCTGACTTAGATATGCCCAGGATAAACGTGCTGAGTCCGGCTACGATAGAGGATAACAGCAATACGGTCAGGTAATTGCCAAGTATCGTGTCAAGGCTTTTTGTCTCGAGCTTGGACAGGCCTGTTTTTGGGTTTTTTAGGAAATCCCAAAAATATGCAATCTTCTGGAACATGAATCTCAAGAAAAGCTATCTGTTAATTAACCTTTTCCCACTTGTTGTCTTTCACATCAAAAAAAAGCTCAAATAGCCCTATGACATTGAGAACTGCCAATATTAGCCAGTAAGGGTACATGAAACATATGGGGAATAGCGTGCGAAAAGAGATGCGATCATATTTCAGTATCGCTATCAAATATAGCGGATACGTCAATAATGTCGCAGATAGAGAGACTATCGCTATTAGTGTGAGAGGGTTCGCACCAGAAAGGAGATTCAAGATCCAATTGAACACCCCATAGATCGAGAACCAACCAAGAAAATACTTTAGGACATATATGTCCAAATAATGGCCATTGGCCACAAAGTACCGGAAGTAACCTGTGATTACCTGATAAGTCACGACAAAAGACATTATAATCGCCTGCACATACCAGAATACTGCAAGAGGCAAGGTATAGAAATCTATAGGTTTCCTGCTTAATTGAAGGTGCTTCCTG
>JAAXVZ010000041.1:6510-8684 GCA_013335235.1 Nanobdellota archaeon
TGTGAATCCATCCCCTGGAGAACCTTAGTCTCTGCTTAATGAACCCAAAAAGCGTAAATGGCATATTTGTCTCTGCAATTATTCTATCGGATACGACAATCCTCTTGCCGGAACGGATGAGTTTTATAGCTATATCAACGTCTTCCAGATAGCCTTTCTCTGAGAACCCTCCTACGTCTATCAGGTTTTTTTTCCTATATACTGACAATGGCCCGGGCGTGTTTATATTTGCATTTGCCTTTGAGAAGAACTTGCGCATCATTGAATTATACAGCTGCTCCAAATGAAGGAACATCCCGAGGAGCGAGTATCTGTTCTTAACTCTTACAATTGAAGTCACCCCGGCCACATCCTGGGAGAAAAGTTCCTGCGCCTTCTCCAGTGAGTCTTCGCTTATTGTGCTGTCTGCGTCAACAATCGCCACAAGGTCTGTGTTTGCTGCCTTAAGGCCTCTGTTCAGGGACTTGGCCTTTCCGAGCTGCCTGTCATTATGAATCAATTTCACTCCGGTTTTCTTTGAGAGGCAAAATGTGGAATCTGTGCTTGCGTCATCGATCACGACTATCTCTTTTCTCCCGTTAAATCTTGCATTTTTCGCTGATGATATGGCATCAAGGATATATTTCTCTTCATTTCTTGCAGGTATCAATATGGTTATGCTTCTGAGCTTGCCTGCCTTTGCAGAAGCTTTCTCTGGAAAGAACATCAGGAGGTAATAAGACAGGACGACCAGCAGGAAAATCGCCTGGAAGATATTAATTAGGTCCATTTGAAGACCCTGTTTTTGGTGTCCTATGCCAATGCAGGGGCTGGTTTAATACTGCTTTGATGAATGCGACACTGTTGAATGTGACAAGGACCAGGCTAACTGTGAATGTCCCAAGGACAAGGTAAGGAAAATCCTCAAGCTGGTTCTCCCTTGCAAGGGCTATCCCTCCAAGCATAAGGAACCCAGAGGTATAGACAAACTTCAGGCCGAAATCCACCAGGTCTGCTGGCTTGAATAGCTGCGGTTCTCCCAGAAACCATCCAAGAGTGCCTGAAAGGGTCATCAGGATAACAACAGGAGAGACCATATTCCCTAAGGTATTATAGGTAATCATCATCCTTTGCATGAATGATAATTTTTTTGATGTGAATATCTCATGGAAATTGTCAAAGAAGGTCCTCGTAAGCCCATAGCACCAGCGCATCTGCTGCTTGACAAACCCTTCTATTGTTGTAGGCACTTCGCTTGCAACCGGGACATTGATATAGACTATTTTGTATCCCTTTGATAAAAGCTTCACGCTCAAATCTGCGTCCTCTGTTATGCTCTTATCGTTCCATCCTCCAATCTTTTCCAGGGCACTCCTTCTGATAGCACCTGCTGTTCCACAGAAAAAAACCGAGTTGGCCCTGCTGTGTATCGGCATCATGAGATTGTGATGTATCTTAAGCAGATATGACGCGAATCTTGAGACCAGATTTGTCTTATCATTGCAGAACCCCTGCCTTGCCTGCACTATTGCGACATTGGGGTCGCCCTGCATCGGCGCAACAATCTTTTGCAGGAAATCCTTCTCTGGCCTCCAGTCAGAATCAAATAGCACGACGACTTCGCCTTTGGTTATGCTCATCGCATTTATAAGGGCCCCTGGCTTGAAACCTGCCCGGTTATCCCGATGGATATATTTTATGATTTCTGGATTTTTTTCTGAAAAAATCCTAAGAGCTGCAGAAGTCTTTTTATCTGTGCTGTCATCTACTATTATTATCTCAAAATCAGGATAATCGAATTTCATGCAGTTCCTTATGCATTTTGCTGCAATTGGATCGTTGTAGACTGGTATCTGGACGCTTATTTTAGGGTATTTTTTCAGCTTGGGAAGCCTTGTCTCCGGGCTTATGAATAGGTTTAGGAATGCTATGACCAAGAAGATTATCGAAAAGAATATCACAGGGACTATAGCAAGGTTGTATATGAAAAGTGTCATCCCTTGTGCTGATATCATCATTGCATCCCCAAAGAGATCTCCTTCTGCCTGAGTATCCTTCTGAGCCTATCTTGCGCCGGAATACCGGTAATTATTGTATTATCATGGTTATTTATACCTATATATATAGTTGGCCCTGCGATTATACCGAAAAACTGGTTCTCCTGCGCCAAATTAGATAATTTCATGTCGATATCA
>JAAXVZ010000248.1 GCA_013335235.1 Nanobdellota archaeon
CCGTGGATTCGCGAGGACTGGGGCCGGCCGCTGGCGCGCATGGTGGACCTGATGTGGGAGCAGCCGGGCGCGCTCGGCGGAGCCATTTGGAGCGGCGTGGACGACGTGTTCCACATGCCGAGCGGCGACATCCGGGGCTACGGATTCCGGGAGGTGATGTTCCTCTGGGCGCTCTCCGCAGCATTGATGTCAGGAGCAGATGTCGCCCTGATCTATGAGAAGATGAAGGCAGAGGGCAAGGAAAAAGAGACAAAAGAAGCTCTTGGAAGATATTCCACTTTTGAGCTATTGGGGATTGCGATAGCGACTCCGATAGGAAGCATCATAGGAAAGAGCTACGGCCTACAGTATAGCACGCTTGCGATGGCTGTCCCGCTTTCACTTGCGCTAGTTGCCATGCTTTTTGTGAAAAGCGTCCCAAAGGAGAAAAAGGAGCATCAGCACTACCTTAAGATATTCAAGGACGGCCTGAGCTATTTCTGGCAGAACCACACATTGAGGGCGCTTGCGTTCGACTCTGTATCTATCTCCATACTCGCGTTCATGGCTATCTGGACCTACCAGCCCCAGCTGAAGTCTGTCGGGATAGGGCTAGCTTATTTCGGTCTTGTGCATTCAGCAGGCACGCTGATGGAGATACTTGTCCTGAATAACTTCACTTTCCTTGAGAAGAGGGTTTCCACAAAAGGTTACCTTCTTGTATCAGGGCTTGTTGTCGGGATATCGTTCATGCTGCTTACTGTCGCAGGAGTCTTCTCTCCATTATTTGTCGTGCTCATCTTTGGTTTCGGATTCACAAGAAGGGTTCTCTTGACACACTATATCAACAAGCACATAAAGGCAGACCAGAGGGCGACAGTTTTGTCTTCAGTCTCGATGCTGGATACTTTAGGAAGAGCGATATTGTATCCGTTAGTCGGAGTTGCCGCGATGTGGAATCTCAGCGTGACGCACTTGTCCCTCGGGATATTAGTAATAGCTGCCCTGGTGTTCTCCAAGGTAAAGATTGAGATGCTATCTGACCTATAGCTTGAGCAATTTCTTTTCGTCTTTCTCTTCAAGATCCTCAAAGTTGAACTCTTCCTGCCAATCCATTATCATTCACCTTCAATATACAATTTTCTATACTAGAATATGAAATTGGTTTATTAATCTTTTGGTACAACTTAACACTTATCGCACTTGCCTGATTTGCATAATATCATATTCTTCTGCCTCCAGGTCTTTGCAAGACCGCCTTTCGCAGTCTCCCTATAGCATGCCGGCAGGTCTTTCCCTGTCTCCAGCATCGTCTTTATGATATCATCATAGCTGATCCTGTGGCTGCCATCTCCTGCAAGGGCGAAGCCTGCGCAGTCAAGTGCCCTTCCTGCAGCAAGGGCATTCCTCTCTATGCATGGAATCTGCACCAGCCCTTCGACAGGGTCGCATGTCATGCCGAGGTGATGCTCTATGCCCATCTCTGCTGCGTAGTCTATCTGTGTCGGGTTTGCTCCGAAAAGCTCTGCAGCTGCCGCAGCAGCCATTGCACATGCAGTTCCAATCTCTCCCTGGCAGCCGACCTCTGCGCCTGAGATAGAGCCGTTCTGCTTCATTACATTTCCCACGAAGCCTGCAGTCGCAAGCGCTTTTATTATCTCTTTATCTGAAAAACCGTATCTCTCATGGCAGAAAAACAAGACACCTGGAAGGACGCCGCAAGAGCCGCATGTAGGCGCAGTCACAATCCTTCCTCCGGCAGCGTTCTCTTCAGAGACCGCTAGGGTGTATGCGAAAAGCCTGACTCTCTTGTAGATCTTTTCGTTGAGTGAGCTAGTGTAATAAGAATGAGCCTTTCTTGTGAGCTTCAGCGAACCTGGCAGAGTGCCTTTTGTCTTAATTCCTTTTTGGACTGAGGATTTCATCGCAGCCCATATTTCATGAAGGTATCTTGTGATTTCTTTGCCTTCTTCTTTTTCTGCGTAGTCTAAATAGCTCTTCCTGTTCTTCCTGCACCACTCTGAGATCTCAGCAAAAGTATTTAGATTGTATACAGACGCTTTTTTTCCTTTTTTCCCTTCGCTGAGGGCTCCGCCGCCTATGCTGTAGACTCTCCACTTCCCAAGGAGTTTTCTGTCTTTGCCATATGCTTCGAAATCCATGCCATTGGGGTGGAAGGCAAGAGGCTTGTTCTTCCATTTAATTTCCAGCTTTTTCCCTTTGAAAGTCTCCTTGATGATGACATCTGTGAGATGGCCTTTTCCAGTAGATGCGAGGCTGCCGTGAAGAGTGACGATGAAACTATCTGCGCCAGGGTATTTTTTCAGGAACACAATAGACGCATTCTGAGGCCCCATAGTGTGGCTGCTTGACGGGCCGTGGCCGATGCGGTAGAGATTTCTGAGGGAATCCATGTGGCTTGGTGATCAGCTCCAAGGTTACTTGTAATCCAACATTTTGATGAGTCTCCTGGAATGTTG
>JAAXVZ010000042.1 GCA_013335235.1 Nanobdellota archaeon
CTTGCAGATGACTGGTACAAGACAGACAAGCATCTGTAAGGTTCGTATAGTGCGGCTTCATTATGGCCATGAAAAACACGCCTGTGATGTTTGGTTTTGTCTCTGCCCAATCGAGCATCTTGTTCATCTCAGAGACGTTAGAGTCCATGATTATAGTCTGGATGACAATCTCTGGGACAGTTATCCTATCGATTGCGCTCATCACGCCATCGAATGCTCCCTTAGTTCCGCGGAACCTGTCATGCTTATCTCTTTCCAGAGAATCAAGCGACAGGCATAATGTCCTGAGCCCTGACCTGTTGATAGCGTTTGCCATGCTTTCATCTATCAAACCGGCATTTGTCGTGAGCGACGTATTCATCCCGAGATTGGATGCTCTCCTGACCATCTCCAATGTCGCCGGGCTTCCCAGAGGCTCTCCGCCGATGAGATTGATGAGCATATCAGGATTCAGGCTATGCAGGTCGTCGACTACATGTGTCCAACGCGAGATAGACATAGGCTTCAGATCTTTCTGTGTCCAGTTATAGCACATCTTGCATCTCATCTGGCATTCATTGGTAACTGAGAGGACTGCCTTCTTCGGAGCCTCTATCGCAAGCTTGCCTAGGAGTAGTTGCAGTTTACCAGCATCTTGCAGTTCTGTCTGCATTGGATGATCCACCTCCTTTGGTCTTTTGCCTTGCCTGATCTCCAGGCATCTTTGAATCGGTCATGCTTTATGTTGCCGAAGCTCCCTTTCCTGTGGCACATGAACATATGGCCTTCTGAATTCACAGAGACTGATGAGCCCATGGTGCAATTTCCTTCTATCACAAACTTCTCCGGTTCCTTGAAATAATTCCGGAAGGCGACAAGCTGCCTTTCGCTGTTGCCTATCTTGGTATAAGTCTCTTTCATCGCGATCAGCTTCTCCATACCTGCAAGGTCAGCCGGCCATAGATAGCTGTACTCGCCTTTGGCGTGCCAATCCTGGCCAGCTCCGGAGTTCAGTGGTTCAGTCACTGCATTGAAACTTATACTCCTCACCTTACTGTTCTTCTGCGCCCAGATCACAAGCTCAGGCAGCCCGGAGATGTTTAGGCTCATAACGACAGCTATGAGATTCACATCCAGGCCTGCAGAGTGTGCATTATCTATTGCTTCCATGACTTTTGCGAAAGAGCCTTTTTTCCCGCGTATCTCATCATGCAGATTCGGATCCAGGCTGTCTAGCGAGATTATGATCTCTGACAATCCTGCATCCTTGAGCTCTTTTGCTTTTTGCATATCAAGGAGATAACCATTTGTAGTTATGAAAGGGATGAAGCCTTTTGAAGAAGAGAACCTGACAAGCTCTGCGAGGTGGGGATAGAGAAGGGTCTCGCCGCCAACAATCCCGAGCCTGAATGGTTTTTTCACATGAGAGGAAAGGCTCGATATATAGCCCTTCCACTCATCAAGAGAAGGTGTCTCCTCTTTCTCAGTCTTCCATAGCATGCACATCTTGCATCTGAAGAAACACTTTTCAGTCACTACAAGCTCTCCATAGCTTACGTTATCCTGCTTGTGGAAAATCGAACTGAGCATCACGGATATGGAGATGTCTTAGCTGTTTTTATTACTTTGGGCCATCCACTTTAACAAGGCCCAGGAGAAAATGACGCGGATTATGAGTCCATATGATAAAGTATTTATGCTCACTTCAAAGATAAGTTGTCATGGTGATAGTTAAGGGAAACTCTGATAGGTATGCCTACTTATTCATCATCTCTATATTCATGTTTGACATGGCATGGCATCTTGCAGACAATAGATTGCCTTATGGTGACAGTGACTTTGCGCTGAGGAACATCAGGATGGAAGGCATGCCTTTTACAGAGAAGCTGAAATATATCGGAGGAGAGAATCCCTTCCTTCAAGCAATCGATATCTTTTCAAAGATATTTTCAAGAAAACAGATATATAATCCTTTTTTCCTTGCGCTCTGCCTGTTCGCGACATATCACATAGGAAAGCATCTCTATGGCAACATTGTCGGGACAGTGGCAACTATCGTGCTGTCCTCCTATCCAATATTCCTTGAAGCATCACGTATGACTGACTCCGGATTCTACCTGCTATCTGTAATCTCCCTGTCCTTCCTCTTCCTCCTCCGTTCATACACATTGAGCGACACTTATGTCTCATGCGCATATGGCATAGCGACAGGCATCGCCGCGCTCATAAGACAGGATTTCTGGCTCTTCTGCTTCCCACCATTCCTGATGATGATATTATTGAACCTGAAGATATTTGACAAGAGACATCTAGTAGGAATAGCCAGCGCAATCGCATGCTTCCTTTTTATCTACCTGCCATATCATCTCTTTGGGAAAATGTCCATGACCTTTCCGGGATTTGCGCTTAGGGCAGGCGAAGCGCTCTCCTGGGCAGTCTTCGACTCTATAGGAGGCATACATCTTATCCTCTTCCTCCTGGCCTTCGGGTTCTTTGTTTTAAAAAATAAGAGAGACGAAGAAGTAGCTATCCTCTCTGTCATCATCCTGCCGCTAGCTTCCGGATTTCCAGGATTGCTGGTGCCTGGTCTTTTTGCTATTGCGATAATCGTCTCGAAGCTGCTATCGAAGATTGAGGCCATCCTTCCCTTCGCTATTGCACTGATGGTGGTCCTGTCCATGTCAGTCAATGTCCTGTCTCTGTCAGCTATGACATATGATAGGCTGAAGGAGCTGGCGCCGATGGCTGTCTTTGGCAGCCCGCTTGTGAAAAGCGAGAATATCAGGCCGCCTAGCGCTGACGGAGGTGTCATCAATCATGCCTATGCCGATCTGGAAGATGCATCGTTCATATTCAAAAGACAGAAGGATAAGAGAATCCTGGACATCCTGCAGGCGCAGGATCCGAAACCAGGGATTGTGACTGAACTGGGTGAATCAGATACGGTTGTCGTTTTCCAGCTCAAAGGAGAGCCTGCCGAGGAACTGGCAGGCTACAACATAACAGAAGAGATTGTAGGCGGATATGAGCATATAGATGCAATCGTTTTCAGAAGGAGCGCTTCCTAACAAGATAACGAAAATGCCCTGCTTTGGGCAAATGGTACATTTTCAGGTATTAACGCCATTCGCTAAATCGGGCATTTTCGAATTTCAAACAGACTTGAAGTTTCATCTCCTCATTAGAAAAATGAGTTTTTAGTCTGTTTGAAATAATGCTTGAATCTCCTGTCCCTTAGGTATTCAACTGATTTACGCATAGTGTAGCTGAGGCCATGTTCCTTCAGGCACAATGTGAAAAGCCGGACAGGGGAGAGTTTCACATACCTCTTCATATGCAATCTATGATCTTTCCATTCTTCATACGCCCTTTTCTGTGCAGCCTCAAGGTCCTCTGGCATCAGGCTGCCTGTCTTTATGACACTTCGTGAGTTTCCATCAAAATCGCTCCAGCTCTCAGAGACAATCATGTTCTCTGACTTGGCAAGGTCATAGAACCTTGTGCCAGGGAAGGGGGTCGCGATAGAGAATTGGACAGAGTCCGGGTCAAGGAAGAGCGCAAGCTTGATTGTCTCATCGATCGTCTTTGCTGTCTCGCCAGGAAGGCCGAAAGTGAACGTGAGATGCACCTTTATCCCAAGCTCCTTTGTCGCAAGTATCCCTTCAACTGCCTTCTTGATATCAAGGCCTTTTGTCGTCCTGTCAAGTATCTCCTGAGAAGAAGACTCGACACCATATTTCACAGCGTGCAAGCCGACCTTCCTGAATGCCTGTAGAGTTGCCTTGTCTGCAAGGTCTGCCCGTCCCATGAAAGCCCACGGAACATTTATATTTCTTATCTCAAGCTCTCTTGCAAGCTCCTCCATCCTGTCCTTCCCTATATTGAAAGTATCATCATCGAAGTAATATGACTTGAATTTCTTCTTCCTGACAAGGAACTCTATCTCTTCAGCGACAAGCGCCATGTCCCTTGGCCTATAGGTATTGCCTGAATACATCAATTGAGGCCATGCACAGAACATGCACCTGTACGGACATCCCCTTGAGGCCCAGACCTGGGCAGACGGCTCAGGTATGCCGCCTGGGCAGTCATGATACTTATAGATCGGGAAATCTTCCCGGTCTGGCCAGGGAGCATCATCAACAGAGGAGAGCTTCCTGCGCTTGTTTTTCACTGGCACATTATCCTTTACAAATATCAGACCATCTACTGCCCCAAGATCTGCCTTCTCTTTGATTGCTTGAGCTAATTCAAGCAGTGTCTCTTCATACTCCCCAGGTATGACAAAATCTATATGGGGATTCTCTTTAAGGAAAGATGCAGTCTCAATATTTTTATCTGGGCCAGATATGGCGACCATGCATTTGCATGCGCCTTTTACTGACCTGAGTATCCTCATATCCTGGGCAAGCGAAGGGGTAGAGACCTCTGCAAAGACAAGCTCTGGCTTGAACTTTATCGCGTCATCTAGGAATGCATCTTCGCTCATGCCTTCTGCTATCGCATCCAACCCTCTTGCCTGGAAACCATTGGTCTTCAGGAGGCTCGTCGCATAACCTAAGAAAAAAGGGTATGGCAGATAGTTTTCCTCTTCTGCGATCTTCAGGTGCGGCCACCTGCTCCCTGCCCTGACCCCGGACCTTCCTCCGACAGTCCATGGGAGGTTTGCCAGCAATATATTCATCACTAACTGATTAGTTAGATTTTTTATATAGCTTTCCTTTGCCTATTATTATGCCTATGAGAATAAAGAGAGCTAAAACAAAAAAAGAGCTGCCTTCCTATTTTTCTGCTAAGAAGGATTGGACCGCAGTCGTTTTACTCATAGCTGTAAGCGTTATAGTCGCTTTCTATATGAAGGCATCAGACAATATCCAAAAATGCCTGTATAAAGATTCATTCGGGATGGAACTTTGCTATCTTCAGGAGTTAGACTGCGGTAAGATTAATGACAGTGTGATTGCAGAAATCTGCGGATGGTCTGAAATCACGCGGTCTATACAGAATTTCACTGGCTTTGACCCACCTGTATCGATTAAGGAATGCACATCATATTCCGGAAGCACAAAAAACCTTTGCAAGCAGATTCATCTCATGATTGAAGCAGATTATGATCCAAGAAATTGCGCACAAATACCTGGATTCAATGACAGATGCCTTATGCTCTTCTCAATGACATATAATCCGGCCATAATCGAAGATACTGAATCAACCAGGATTGACAGGTACTGCAGATTAATGGAATCCAGTGAATGGAAAAGTCTTTGCTATTTCCGTTACGCATATGGTATTGCAATAACGGACAATAGGTTTTTAGATGAAAAAAGCAATATAAGCTGCGAGATGACAGGGAACATAAAGAGGCTCTGCTACCATACCTCATCCAGGATCATGAATATCCTAGAACCTGAGAAGTGCGATGCTATCCCTGTCGAATCAAGGTATACATGCTTTGAAGCAATAGGAAGCAACTTGGTAAACGCTGAAGGATATGAGACAGCTGTCGCAAAGTGCAATACCGGAAGATATGAGAATTCTTGCCAGACAGGCATCATAAACCTGCTTATTAGCGATGATTCCATGAACTTGACTCAAAAAAAAGATATATGCAGAGGGATGGATTCTTCTATGGCTGACAGATGCCTTAAGGCGTTAGGCTAAGCTTCCAGCCTGGTTTTAGGCCTACGCTGCCAAGATATGCCGGATTCCTGCTGTCTACTGTGAAAGTCACCTCACCAAGAGAAAGGGCATATACTTCCGAGTGGTCATATTTGTGAAGCACGACGTCTATGAAATAAGACCCATTAAGAAACGGCTGGTTCTCTATCGTGCAAGTTATACTATTAATTCCGGAATGAAACTCTGAGAATGATTTTCCGGAATTAGGACCTGCCAAAAGAAGACCTTCTTCATTGCGGATAGCTATACCTATAGTCAGGCCTGTGAGTTTCTTCCTTGCCATGAACTTAATGTTTATGACCAAGCTGCCTCCTGTCTGAATAGAGGCATTAGCTCCTGAGGAAATAGATATATCCAGAATCTTAGCATCACCCTTTTCTGAACTGTATAAGGAATTGAAATGCCTGGCAAGCTCTGACCTAAGTTCAGAGATCTCCTTTAAAGAATAGCCGCTTCCGCTGTCATGTACGCTTAAGGCGATTTGTCTCTTCTCGACAGTGAGCTTGACCAGCTCATCTATGATGAACCTGAGGATAGTGCTAATCCCTTTTTTTTTGGATTGCTCCGGCTCTATTGCTGAAAGGTAGCATGACAGGACTTTTCCGCGTATGACTGGGCTAATCTCCTGTGACAGGAAATGCTCTTCGATATGATGCAATAGGAATTCCCTGAAATCCTGTTTTTTCATGCTTTGATTGAGGAAGCCTATGAACTGAGTCAGGTTATCTTTGTCAAGGCAAAGAATGAGATTATAATAGAACTTGCCTCCAACACCATATCTCTCAAAATCCATCTCACTAATCTTAGGCAATTCAAAACTATAAAGCCTATGAAGATTGTAGATCTCCTTGAGTTTTGAGGAAAGAAGAGATTCATTGATACCTAAGGCAATCTGTGCGATAATTACTTTTGCCCTCCTCCCTGCTGTCTCATCCAGGTCTGACCGCGAATATTCTGACCTATGGAAAAGATATCTGTCAAGCATGAAAAGCCCTGCCTGCTTCTGTTCCGGCGTATCTGCCACTCTAACCTCCTGTTCATAGAGCAGGATGATCCTGTCAATCATGTCAACTAGCAGTTCTCTGTAGTTTTTTATATCTGTGAGCCCTGCCAGGCGCTCAGCTGCATTAAGGTCATTTATCAGTGAATTGATCTCCTGGGTCCTGTCGCTTGCCACAGCCTTCGTTCTGCTAAGCAACCTCAAAGAATCAAGTAGATATATAGGCAGAACATTTCCCGGCGCACCAAGGCATTTTATTTTTCCGTCCTTCAGATACGCAACCTTATCGCAGAACTGCATGACCATATTAAGATCATGGCTTACTAGGACAAGCTGCTTCCCTTCTGTACGCTTCTGCTGGATTGCTTTCAGGCACTTCCTCTTGAATTCCTCATCTCCGACAGAGATTGTCTCATCGATAAGCAGGATAGTATGGCTGCTGTGCATCGCGACTGAAAAGGCAAGGCGCGCTTTCATCCCTGAGGAATAATACTTCACTTTCATGGCCATGTAATCTTTAAGCCCTTAAAATCTTATGACTGAAGCAAGCTTGCTGTTCATCTCCTCTCTGGACCAGCCAAGCATAGTCGAATAGAAAACAAGATTATCTGTCCCAGAAAGCTCATCCTGGAAGCAGGAATCTGTATCCAGGAACGTCAGAACATCTCCCTGTATATCCATTCTTCCGGAAGTCGGCACAGTTATGCCAGCTATTATCCTCAAAAGTGTAGATTTCCCGCACCCGTTCGCCCCTATTATCCCAAGCGATTCGCCGTCCTTCAATAGGAGGTTTATCTGCCTGAGGACATCAATACTCGCGCGTTTCTGGCCGCGCGTTATATTATATGACTTGGAAATGCCATCAAGCCGTATCATAGTATCTCACCGAGCCTCTTTGAGAATATCTGGTAGAACTTAAGACATAGATAAGACAGCAGCATGACAATAACAATTGTAATCGTGACCTGGTCTAGGGAATCTTGATAATTGTATATGACCGTGTTCCTGAGGTGGCTTATTATCCTTGCCAGAGGGTTCAAGAGGTAGTATCTAAGGAATTGGGCAGGAACATATCTCTCAGGATACAAAACAGGCGTAAGCCAGAACCCAAGGAAAAGCACAAAGTTCCAGACATGCACTATGTCCCTGAAGTAGATATATACAGTTGAGACCGCAAGCGATACTGATATGACAAAAGCAAACAGCAGGAAAAAATAAAGCACGCTGGAAAGCCGCAGGAAAGTGAACACCTGTATCCTGAACAAGAGCATAAGAATAAGGAGCACTATAAGATTCGCCGCAAACCCTATAACAGCAGAGAGATTAGAGCCAAGTACGATCATATGGAGCGGGACCTTGATCTTCTTTAGCATACCCATGCTGGAAGCTACTGCAGAGATGGATGCAGATGTCGCTTCAGAGAAAAAGTTCCATACAATCATCCCAAGTATGAGAAATATCTGGTAGTATTCAAAGGTGAATCTCATGACATAAGTGAATATGATTGTAAGGGAAGCGAGCATGAGAAGCGGGTTTAGCAGCACCCATGCATATCCGAACCTTGTGCTGCTATATCTCAGCTTTATATCCCTGAGAGCTATCTGCAGAATAAGATTAACGTTCACAAGATAGCAAAATATTCTAAAATTTATATATTTAGTGAAGCACATTAGCAGAATGAAGCAGCAACTTTGTGAGATCCTTAGACTTCTCAGTCCAAAATGAACAGGGGATGCCCAGATGGAAATTGCGAGTTCCAGCTTCCTGAAAATCTAGGATTCTCATGAGATCCGGGGACATCATTTAGACTAGTACACAGCTCTAGCCGAACCTGCTGCTATCGTAGGTGAAGTGTGGTTTTCTGCCAGAACTAATGAATAGAACATGCGGACTCGGCTTTGTACAATATTCTATCTAAAAGTACCATTTAGATAAAATTTAATATAGGCAACGCCCTTTTTTATTATTATGTTATTTGATTGGAAA
>JAAXVZ010000043.1 GCA_013335235.1 Nanobdellota archaeon
AATATTCAAAACGCGTGCACTACCTCTAAGACTGACCGCCGCATTTAACACCAGTTGTAGTATTAGAAAAATAGTCGTTGCGGAATAGCTGTGATAGGGGATTTTAACTACATTGAGCGGCGTATCAGGAATCATCAAATCCTGTTTTTTTTAGCGGGCTCGAGGATAATGCTTTCTGTATTGATAGCAGCTTGCTTGAGGTTCCCTTCCTTCAGTTCCTTGCCTGCCTTATACAGCAAGGATTGTATGTACTGGAGCTTTCCTGTGTCTCCGGATGACCCTATAGGCAGGCTGATCTCTTTTTTCGCAGCCGCCACATGTTCCACAGGCTGTTCTTCTGAAACAGAGGGTAGGGCCTTCCTGTTATACAGGTAGACGCCAAGCAACGCTGCGATTACTATCATCTCGAGTATGAATATCCCTGTCTTGTTATTTGTGACATCAAATATAGCAAGGCCGGTTATCTGCTGGCTGACTTGCGCGCTTGCATCGAAGATCATAGGCTTAATCTTAGGGACATTGTCTAAAGTTATGTCTGAGTTAGAATAATAGACTAGCTCATCCATGCCTGAAAAATCAAACTGCACCCAATCCTCGTTTTTCTCTTCAGGAGATTTCAGGAAAACAACATCTGAGGACCCACCTGATCCATCTCCAAAATACTCTATATATTTCTTCCCTGTCCTATCTCCTGTATAATCAAGCAGCCTGGATACTATCAACAGGCTGTCTGTCCTACCACCTATATATTTGATCTCCACCTGATATGCTGTAGTCGACACTGACAAGCTCTTCTGAAGCGCCTTGTTTGCTGAGATGATCCTCTTCTGCTCTCTTTCTGAGAGGCTTGACAGTTCTCCCCTGAGGATAGATTCTATGTCCTCATCTGAACTATATGATGTAAAGGATTTCTTGTCTACGATTGCTATCGAGTAAGGTGTCGTGTCCTTTATCTCCTCAATCCGGTCAAGGATGCTCTGCTGCTCATCCATGACTGATTCTGTGCTTGACTGCAGCCTCAGATTATACAAGTCACGGTTCGCCATCTCAAGCTTCCTCTTTGCGTCCTTGATCACTGTTGCAAGGTCCAGATATGCGACAACCCGTTTCTCATCTGGACTATAAGTGTCAAAATCGGGAATGACATTGTAGACATCCTGGATGACATTGTATGTGGTATCAGCCTGCGTGTCTGCAGGCTTTGTTATTGTCAGGCCGTAGATCCCACTTTCAGCTACATTACCATCAGAGTCCTCACAGGTGATTTTCCAAGTGTATTCTCCTTCCTCTGGTTTCAATGAATAGAGTATATCTGCTCCAGGCGCAGCATTCTCTGTGGAATTTGTCTCCTCCCACCAGCCTGTCCCTGAGTTCATAAATAGGGAGCAGTCCGCATTCCCATTATCTGAGAACCTGTACCTGAACCTGACTGATTCTGCTGCTGTGCCATTGGCTGGCTCTAATATCTGGAGCACAGGAGAGACATATTCAAGGTTCCTGCTCAGCCTGACAGTATATTCAAATGTTGCATTAAGCTTGATATCCTGTGACAGCTTATAATATGAATCTGCCTGGACTTTCAGGTCATATGTCCTGTTTGTTGCTGAGAAAACTGCGTATCCTGATGAATTGACTTTCTCTGTGTCTGAATCCAGGCGGACTGTTGCGTTAGGTATTATCTCTCCGGTCGTATTGTCAAGAACCCTGACTTTGAAATCAAACCGTTTCTCTACAACAATCTTCTTTGTCTTCACAACCTGATTCCCGCCATAGTCTGTTACCAGGAGGACTATATTGTAGTCCCTTGCATAGCTATAATTATAATCGAACTCGGGAACGCTCAGTTCCTGGCCGTTGTCCATCTTCCAGAGCATATTCGCATTGCCCTGTGCGCCAGTCACAACTGCCCTGAAATGGATTTTCTCTCCCTCGCTCACATGGTCCTTATCAGCCTGAAGGTCGACATTCATCGAAGTCTGGACATTGAATTCTGCATGCGCCTGGGTCGTGAATATGTCAAGGTAATTGATAGCGTCTATGGTATATGTGCCTGCAAGACCTGTCATGGAATATTCCTGTGTGGCTGGGTAGGTCCCGTTGGAGAATATATACACATAAGATATGTTTGTAGGCGTATTTATTGTCAGGTATGTGTCGGAATTGTTCGGCGCAGATATCATTATCTTCGCGACCTCGCCTGAGCTATATGACTGCCTCTCAACATTCACTGTGAACTGGACCGTATCCTGGGTTAATGGGTTACAGTCATCATCCTTTGAATTATAGTATACCTCTTGCTTGCCTGGATTTATGTTCGGGTCATTGTCATTGCAGTCTGCTGGAGGAACGAATCCATCAACATCAAAATCTGTACTGATATTCTGGGAATTGTTCTGGCTTGTGTTGACTGACTCATTAATGAATATCGGAAGCACTTCGAATATGCTGGCCTTGCTCGCTTGAGCATAGTCAGTGCTGTTGCAATCCAGGATATAAGTGAAGTTACCAGACTCATCAAATATTTCACTATGAGCATATATGCCTGAGTCATAAGCCATCGCAGCGTCATGTGTCTCAAATAAGAGTATGCAATCGCCAAGAAGTATCGGCCCTGAGTCTGAGCTATAATTTGCGAAAAACTCTGCTGTCTCATTTACATATATGGGCGAATTATCCCAACCTTTCAAGTAAGCTACTGACGTATTGGAGATATTCTCCTGGGCAGACGCAGTAGCGACTAATAAAAATGCTATCACTACATAGAGAAGCTTAGTTTGAGATGTCATTTAGCTCCTCCATCAGCTTTGATAGCCCCTCTTTCAATATCTGTATCTTATCAGGCAATGCTGCTTTTGCTGCAGTCTCTTTTATCGCAAGAAGTTTCAGTGAATACGGATCCTTATGCTCAAGCCATTTGTCACGCAGTAAAGAACGAAGCTCCTCGCTGACATCAAGATAATGGTTCTTCTCTGCAAGCTCTTTTAACTCTGTGACGAGTGAGCTTGGCATCCTGACAGAGATTATCTGATCAGCCAAGCTTCCTACCTCTCTCCTTCAAAACATAATCCCTAGAGAATTCCCTTATTGCCTCAGAACGAGAATTGAACACCTTGCGGTCGACAAGAACATCTATCCAGGAGATTATGTCCTCTGGCAATCTGACATTTATGACTGTGACTTTCTTCATCTGTTAGTATGCCAAGCTTCCTGCCCAAGGGAAGGGCAGGGAGGGATTTTCGTATACTAAGCTTGGTTTTATGATAGTTGTATGACATTTTAATCATATATGTAGTATATAAATGTTTTGATGTAAGTTATAAGTAATATACTTGTAAGACAAGTGTATGACAAATTAAGAATTTACACACCCAAAAAGCAGAAAAACTGCTCAGAGAACAATATTTAAGTAAATCCAATTTTATGATAGAAATGTTCATCATTGTTTATGAAGACAGAGGATATATGACAACCCTACCTCTTAATGGTAGACTCACTGTGCAGACCTCTCCTTTTGAGATTGAATCCACGGTCTATTTCAAAGACAGGCATGTAAGGATAAGCCCATTTAAGGAGATTACAGAAACAGGTAAAGCAACTTGGAGAAGCCATTCCACAAATGGCGAACCTTTAAGCTCTATCGATGGGCTGCTTATTGATGATTTCGAGCATGGAATCAAGATTGAAGTGATCAAGGGAGTCGTCTATCTGCAGGATAGGCCGCTGGAATCGTATTTCTATGATCCAGAGACATGCACTTCTGCCGATCTTCCCTATTTGAACCGCCCTTAATCTTAAAAACCCAGGCAGGTTCCTCATCCATATGGCAATCCCACTCTGTCCATATTACGGAGCGTGCGGAGGCTGCTCTCTGCAGCATTTTGATCATGCTATGCAGCTTGACATCAAGAAAAAAGCGCTTTTCTCCCTGATTAAGTTTGATAATATCGAGATCATCTCAGGCAACCCTTATCACTATAGGAACAGGCTAGACTTGGTTTTTCATCCGTCTGGCCTGGGATTCAGGAAAAAAGGCGAATGGAACAAGATCATCGACATAGAGAAATGCGCTATAGGGAATGAAAGGCTGAACACTCTGCTGGCTGAGGTCAGGAAGCACTTTGTAAACTCAGATTATTATGACTTGAACAGGAAAACCGGGACGTTCAGGTATGCTGTCATCAGGACTCCAAAAGAGGAAAGCTCTATCTCATTTGTCCTTGACGCTAAATCAACAAGGATATCTGAGGCTGTCGAGAAGATAAAGACATATTCAGCTGTCTCCACCGCAGACAATATTATAGTGACATATGTCGAAAGGGATGATTCCATCTCAGAGGATTTCTTTGTGGTCAAAGGAAAGGACATGCTAGTGGACACATTTCTTGGAAAGAAGCTCGCCTATTCTGTGCAGGGATTCTTCCAGAATAACCCAGAGATTGCAGAGAAGATGATCCAGCTAGTATATAGCCTTCTGGAAAAATATCCGACTAAGTCTGCCAGCCTGCTCGACCTATATGGGGGCGTTGGCACTTTCGGGATAGTATGCTCTGGACTTTTCTCCCATACAACAATAGTAGAGAGCTTCGCAAAATCAATCGATGCCGCAAATGCAAATATCCTTGCAAATAACCTGAAGAATATTTCAGCTTATGCGCTTGAAGCCAATAAGCTCAGGAGATTGAAACTATGCGACCCGCTCTATCTGATAACAGACCCGCCAAGGTCAGGCATGGATCAGAAGAGCATCGATATAATCAAAGAGCTATCGCCTGAGGTGATAATCTATGTCTCCTGCAACCCGCAGCAGCTGGCAAAAGACATACTGAAGTTTAAGAAATACCAATTAAAGAGCGCTTATCTCCTGGATATGTTCCCGCAGACATACCATTACGAAGCTGTCGTGGAATTAGTTAAAATCGCCTAAGGTCCTCTGTTTCAGGAAAGTGTCCGCCTTCCTCAGGACTTCTCTTGCATTTTCATAAGTCAGTTTCTTTTCAGCGTGATCGAAACTCTGCCACACATACCCTATATGTTCATCTGATAGGCGGATATTGCTATCAAACGACATCCCAAGGAAAAAATGGACTGTTTTCGTGATGACTAAGTCCTGCTTATTCTTGAACATGTAAGTGAAATGCTCTGAAAACCCATCCACCATGACAATCTTGAGCCCTGTCTCCTCAAATGTCTCACGGAGCGCAGTCTCTTCTAATGTCTCTGTCCCTTCAACATGGCCTTTCGGAAAATCCCAGTGCCCTTCCTCATAATGCAAGAGCAAGTACTGTATCTTGTCATCGTGTTTCCGGTAGACGATGATGCCTGCAGAGGTTTCCATAAGAGGGATTATATTGAAGAAGATTATAAAAGTTTCTAGAACAGATAATGATGGCTGATCTGCTTGGCTGCGACCCAGTGTTCAATCTCAATTAAGGTATGGTCATAGATATTATTGAAAGCCATATCAAGCTTCCCTGACTGTTCCAAAACCATAGCCTGATGCGAAGAGGGTATCTCTTTTGGAGTAGCTCCCTTGTCAAGATTGACTATTGCAGTCCTGTTTAAAGAAGCAGCATCTTTTCCCTCTGCAGGCAATGTCCTGCAATAACCATGGACATACCCACCTAAATAAGTGCCAAAAGAGATTGCCCGGATGGATGTATGTGAGTCCTGTCCTGAAAAGCTGCAAATTGAGGGTTCATATGCCTGGAAGACCCATCTGTCCGTATCCTTAAGATACCCTGCCTGCGCAATCAAGCCTGATATGTCTCTCTCCGCCATTCCAGAACTAAAGAAAGTGACACCTTTCCCAAGGCTGCCGCGTGCAGGCTTTCCTACAATCATATCTGATCCTAGATTATCCATCGCCCTAGTCACTGCTTTATAGCTCAGGGCCTCTGACCAGCACCAAGGCAAAACGACTTCTGGAAGATATTTATCCAGGAAACCAAATACAAGACGCTTATCCTCTAGCAGGTTTTCAAGTAATGGCGGGTTCAGCAGTTGAGTTGGACCAACCTGGGTTTCCAGGTGCTTCATATCCTCTTTGTCGCCTATAAAAAAAGAGATTGTGTCCAATGTAAGGTTAAGCGAGTTAAAACATGGCAAGAATTCCCCTTTTCTGCCAATTACACCAAGCTTCCCCTTTTTTACTGAAAATAATCCGCTGCCTGGAGCAGTAAAATAGACTCTCGCTGCTTTTTCATCACATGCACTAAGCAGATCCCAGTAAATATGCTCGTTGCCTTCTTTATCCAATTGGACTCTGGTATAATTGAGAGGGAGATATGATGGATTGCAAAGAACAATAGTCTTCCCTCTTTGTATTAGCCTATCATATTCACGAGAAAGGACATTTCTGCCAAATGGATCTTCCTCCTCATACAGTTTTAAGAGACCTGAAATGCCTGAATTCATCCCGTTTGATTCAAAAAGCTTCCCAGATACGCTGAAATCGTCTCCTCTTCTTGGCATATACCTGCAAGAAAACAGCTAATATTTAAAATGCACACAAGCAGATGGCTAGCTCCATAATTTCAGCATCTCCTCTTCCATGAAATGTAGTTTTCCCGGAACTATTATGCAATGCAATGGCTTTCCGAAATCATGCGCCAGGAGCTCAGAGACTTTGCCATATCTTATTTCTGGGGCGTCGCTTCCTAGCCGTGCACATCCGATGACAAAAGTATCCTTAGTGACAATATCCTGCTTGAGGTCTGCCTCTATATCTAGGAATTGGTGCAACCCCTCATTTACAGTCATGTATTTTTCCAGGTCTTTTTTTATATCCAGCAAGATTAAAGTATGCATACCTGCTTTCTGATTCTGGCCAATGACCTCATAAGGTGTTCTCGGACGGAAGCCTTTCTCAAAATAAGGCATGCTGGTCGTCTTTCCGAACTTGTATAGCTCAAGGCCAACCAGACCGACTGCTGACACGATGCTTGTATTATATATTATATGGACAGGGATATCCTTCTCTTTTGCCCTGAGATAGAAATCTACATGTGTAGTGGCTGAGAAGACATCACCCACTACAAGGAACGCGACGTCTTTTTCCTTTGCCTTATCCAGGATATCTCCTGCGTGCTTCTCGACAATCTCCCTTGATGCGAGAAGGATCTTCTTCCCATACAGTTTCTCAAGGTTCTCTACATTGACACTAAGCTTAGAAGTATAATCTTCCAAAAAGACGATCTCACATCTCTTCACTGCCTCAAGGCCGCGGAGTGTAATATCTTTCTCATCAAAGAGGCCTAGACCGATCATGTAAAGTGCCATAATTGAGATTGGATGTATGCCTAGTTTAAAAAGTTCATGTATGATTTCCTAGAAGAATCATTGTATTTTTTTCAGGTTTTTTAGTCTAGAATAGGACAACGTGATTCTTAAAAAATCTCCTTAAGTTTCAAATTCAAGATAAAAAAGATCTCTCCCCCTCCCGGAGAAGAGAAGATGCCTCTATCTGTAAAAGTTTCGGGGGTGATTTACCGATAGAGGCAAGAAGGCACCACAAAGACTACGGGTGAATTCCAAACCTATCTGATGATCTCAATCCCGAGCTCATCAGATACTTCCTGCATCTTCCTCCTGCTTGCTGCAGGATCGCCCTTGGCAGATACCCCAAGTATCCATGGGCTCTTTACACCAGTGACAATTGTCATCACAGTGATTTTACCTTTCATATCATCTGCGATCCTGGCTCCCCAGATGACGTTTGCGTCTTCATCCAGGCTTTCTGTCACTAGCTCTCCTACCCTGTTGATCTCTTCCAAGGTCATGTCAGGTCCGCCGCATACATGTATCAAAGCGCCTGTTGCTCCTTCGTAGTTTATGTCAAGGAGCGGGTTTGCGAGAGCTCCTTTGACTGCCTCTTCAACCCTGTTGTTTGTGTCTGATGCTCCGACACCGATTGCTGCGACACCGCCATTTGTCATGATAGCTTTTACATCTGCATAGTCAAGGTTGACTAAGCTTGGCAATGCAATTGTTTCAACAATCCCTTTGATCATTGTTGCGACAAGCTCGTTTGCGACAGCAAATGCCTGCCTGATTGGCAGGTTTCCTGCAATCTGCACTAGCCTGTTGTTATCAATTACTATTACTGTGTCTGAGTGTTTCCTGAGCTGCTGCAAGCCGTGCTCTGCCTTGTCAACCCTTGCTCTCTCAATCTTAAATGGCATAGTGACTGTTCCAATCACTATAGAACCAGTTTCCTTTGCGACCTGTGCAATGACACCTGCGCTTCCTGTTCCTGTGCCGCCGCCCATTCCTGCGCAGACAAAGCACATGTCAGATCCTTTCAGAGCATCCTTGATCTCATTGATCTGCTCTTTGGCTGCCTCTGCTCCTTTTTCTGGGAAACCACCGCAGCCTAAACCTCTGGTTGTCTCTTTTCCAATCAAGAATTTCCTGTCTGCTTCTATTATGTTTAGATGCTGTTGGTCAGTGTTGCAGGCAATTATCTCGGCACCCTGAATGCCTTTCATGAACAACCAATTTGTCATGTTTGTTCCTGCGCCACCACATCCGATGACTTTGATGTTCGCTTGTCCAACCTCAACTTCTGGTTGGTATTCTTGATTTCCCTTTCCGTATGCCATTTTTTATTCCCCCTCCAAGTTA
>JAAXVZ010000044.1 GCA_013335235.1 Nanobdellota archaeon
ATGCTTTTTTCCTTTTTTGAAGGGGTTCCAGCGGCAAAACTACGGTGAAGGTACTTCCGTGGCCGAGACTGCTTTTGAGGAAAATCCGCCCGCCCATCAAGTCGACCAGGCGTTTGACAATGGAGAGGCCCAGACCGATGCCGCCATGGGAGCGGGTGATGGTCTTGTCCAGAATCTGGCAAGACAGCTTCATTTACCTGGTTTTGAATAGGTAGTTATAAAAAAACTTGAGAATTGTCATTTAATTATGCTAACAATCGAAGAACTATCAGTCTTCTGCAAGAAGAAAGGATTTGTTTTCCCCAGCACAGAGATCTACGGCGGCATGACCGGATTTTTTGATTATGGTCCCCTGGGCGTAGAGCTGAAAAACAATCTGAAGTCCAGCTGGTGGAAGACCTTTGTATCTACAAGGGAGGATGTCCAGGGTATAGACGGAACAAATATCTCTTCAGGGAAGATATGGGAAGCGTCAGGCCACCTCGCGAATTTCACAGATGTCCTTGTCCAATGCAAGAAATGCGGCAAGAACCAGAGGGCAGATAATCTTGTTGAGGATGTCCTTAAGATAAATGTCGATGGTTTGAATGCAGAGGCTCTCTCAAAGATCATCCAGGACAACACAATAAAATGCCCTGAATGCAAAGGCGAGTTTGGCGAGGCGAAGAATTTCAACCTGATGTTCCCTGTCCAGCTGGGGGCTGAGACAACTAAAGATTCTACAGCATTCTTGCGCGGGGAGACTGCCCAGCTGATATTTGCGAACTACAAGAATATCGTAGATTCCGGACGTGTCAAATTGCCATTTGGCATAGCGCAGATCGGAAAGGCGTTCAGAAATGAGATAGCTCCTAGGAACTTCCTGTTCAGGCAGCGAGAGTTCGAGCAGATGGAGCTTGAGTTTTTCGTCAGACCAGAAGATAAGAAGTGTCCACTCCTGGAGAAGAGGCAATTGGAGCTTGAGTTCTTATTCCTCTCTGAAAAAGACCAGGACGCAAAACAGGAGCATAACAAAGTGAAGGTTTCAGACCTGCTCGCACAAGGCCTCCTTACAGAGTGGCACGCATACTGGCTTGCTGAGTCCTATCTATGGTTTACAGAGCTGGGTGTGAGAAAAGAGCATCTCAGGATAAGGCAGCATATAAAAAAAGAGCTATCGCATTATTCCTCTGCGACATTTGATGTGGAATATAAGTTTGCATTTGGCTGGAAAGAGATACACGGGAATGCTAATAGGGGTCAATTTGATCTGACACAGCACCAGAAGTTCTCTGGCAAATCAATGGAGATTTTTGACGAAGAGACAAAATCAAAGATCCTGCCTGCAGTGATCGAGCCGTCCTTTGGTGTCGACAGGGCATTCCTGACACTCATCGCTGATGCATACCATGATGATAAGGAGCGCGGTAATATTGTGTTGAAGCTATCTCCGAAAATCGCGCCTGTGCAGGTAGGTGTATTTCCGTTGGTAAATAAGCTAGATGAGAAAACACGGGAAGTGTTCAATTCCCTGAGAAAGGAGTTTGTATGCCAGTTCGACAGGAGCGGCTCCATCGGCAGGAGATATGCAAGGGCTGACGAGATCGGTATCCCCTTCTGCGTAACAGTGGATTTTGATACATTGAATGACCACTGCGTTACAGTCAGGGACAGGGACACGACCAAGCAGGAGAGGGTCAGGATAGTTGACCTGAAGCAATACCTTACTCTTAGATTTGGATATTGAATCTCTTATGTCCCGGCAGTTAAGAAATATTTAATAATAATATCTTCTTTTAATATTCCAGCATGCTTCCGGACCTGGAAAGTTCTGTTATATACCATATATTCCCGGATAGGTTCTGCAATGAGGGGCAGAGATACGAAGTCGATCCATGGGGAAGCCCACCCAATGGGAGGTTCCAGGGAGGAACACTTGCAGGCATCAAATCAAAACTGGACTATATACTTTCTTTGGGATGCGATATGATCTATCTGAACCCGATATTCTCTTCTCCATCTAATCATAGATACGATGCGGTTTCTTATACAGAAATCGACAAGCGGCTTGGCACTCTGGATGATTTCAGCGCCCTTGTCAGCGCCATGCATGCTAAGGGTATGCGGCTTATGATGGACATAGCCTTCAACCACACAAGCACAGAGCACCCTAAGTTCAGGGAAGCATTGTCTGGAAGCCGGGAGGCTAGTGGATGGTATCATTTTGCAGATGGTGACAGGTACGAAGATGGCTGGGTCAGGAAGGATGGAAAGTCCTATCTTGGATGGTATGGCTATGAGCACATGCCAAAGCTAAATATATCTAACGTCGATGTCAGGCTATACCACCTCAATACATTGAAATTCTGGTCTGACCTAGGAGCTGATGCCTACAGGTTTGATGTCCCTTCGGATATAAATGACAGATATTTCTGGGGAGATGTGGCTTCTGCGGCAAAAGACAAATTTCGCCTTGCAGAGCTTTGGTGGGAACAGAAGGATTGGCTCAGAGAGAACCAGATGCACGGGCAGATGAATTATCCTCTATTGTACTACCTGATGAATTTTTTTGCGCAGGACAGCATAAAATGGGATGAGCTCTCAGGGACCGGCCTTGGTGAGGGTGCAACAAAGGATTTTGCGAAAAGCAACAGGGACATGCCGACCTTCTGTCAGAGCATAGAAAGATTATATGCTGTTGGCAAGAGTCCTGACTCCGATGACTGGAAGATATCAAGGAGGAACATGAATCTGACAGGGACAACGCATGATACAGCAAGATTAACAACATATCTTCCAAATCCGCAGATAAGGGATCAGATACTCGTCTTCACAATGCTGTCACCAGGCATCCCTAGCATATTCTACGGAGACGAATATGGGATGGAAGGCCGCAAGGATCCGGATAACAGGGGAGCCATGGACTGGGGAATGGCGAAGAAATACAATCAGCATGCAGCGCTAATACGCCGGCTCGCGGAACTTAGGAAGGCTCCTGCCTTTTCTGAAGGAGATTACAAGATAGTATATGCGGAAAATGATGTTTATGCATCTACCCGTACAGCAGGGGATAAGCATGCCCTGATGGTATTCAACAGATCTGCCAATTCAAAAAACGTCACAATCCCAGTAGAACATGAGATGTCAGATGGTGAGGAATCTGTATTTAAGGGAAAATCTATTGCTGTTCCTGCGCATTCTTACCGTATTTTCATGGACTAGGTGATAATTATATTTCAGGCCATTTAATTTTAATCGTAGAAATCAGTGCATCAGAGCGACTGATAGCAAAATGCAGCAGTGCCTATTTGTGGGAACAATTTAAATCATCATAGAATCTGACAGGGGGTCATCCCTTACGGGGATACCAGACTTACATAAAAAGGATATGTGCGAACCTGGCACTGCATTTTGTGATTATCAGTCTATTTGCAATACTACCTTGTAGATATTTTTATTTATAATAAAAATACCTAAAATCACCATCACCACAGCAAACTGTTTGGCTTTTAACCCATAAAGACAATAAACTACTTTTAAGTAGTAAAAAATGACAAAATTTATAAGCTAATTCATAATTATTAAGCAAATGCATATCGATAGGATCTACCTGCAATCACCTACCAATATCTATGCATACGCTTTCTGTGCAGCGATAAACCGGTTTGCAGACCGTGATAGCTGGGATAAACTTGCAGTCAAATATCTTGACAGCTTTTTAACTGCAGATGCACAGATTCCCTTGGATATCCCACGTCCTTACATGGAAAATGTAACAGAGGAGGGAAAACCAATTTGGTTAATGCCAACTGGAATTAAAGAAGTCAATAACATGCCGGATTGGGCACTTCCTCCGACAATTAAGTATGAAGATGGTTGGCTTAATATACAGTATTTTGGACCCAGTGAAGGGATAGGGTATAATTCATTTTGTAACCTGGTCAAAGGTTGTGTGAATGCTCTTCCCGAAGGCCTCAGAGAATATGTGAACACAGTTCTAATTGATCCGGCATTGGACACTTATTATGCCCGGGTAGATCCGAAGGAGGGAGTCAATCTTGCTGCAGTTACATTTTTCGGCGGGCATATTGCCAATGAGGTTGCCAAATATTTCACCAGGTTCCTAGACCTTGACCTCCAGCAAAAATCGCATAAGACAATGTCGTTAGGTACTTGTGCAATAGAAGACCAACAAAAAAATGAAAAACTTGATTTTTACTGCAGAAATAGTTTCCTTGAAGATAGGATGGTCGAGGTATTAAAAAAAGATAAGTAAGACACCACTTGGTGTATTTTAGGCTTATGCTTTCTTCGCAGCTTTCTCCATCTCCTTGACATACCTCTCAAGTCTTTTCTCAAGATCGTGTATAGGCTTCAGCGAAATTTCGCTTCCCTGTTCTCCATGTCCAGCATACTCGAAAGGATTGTCGAAATCCTTTATGAGAAGTATCATGTACCACACAAGGAACGTGACGATTATCAGGAAGAACATCGATTCATAGAACGGCTCTATCTTCACAGTGATCATGCCAACAACAAGGAAAAATGCAAGGAACTCTGCTATGGCATAGGCTGTCGCAGCAAACTGCGTGTCCCTCAGTGTATTTATCCTGCTGACCATCTTCCTTATATTGCTCTGTTCCTGTTTCATCCTGGAGATATACGCTACCTGTGTCTGCGCCTCAAGCTTTGCAAAATGATTGTTCATGGAATTAAGCTTGTCGAATATCTTCCCAGTTTCTTCTCTTTTGAAGAACCATCTTTTCAAGGAGGATATGAAATCCAGCTGGAACAATAAGAATGCTTTTGCTTCCTTGCTCTGCTTTGTCATTGCGATTTGCGAGGTCTCATCATGTATCACTTCAAGGCTTGCAGCAAGGTCTCCCGGTATCTTCTCGCTTTCTTTATAATCAGAGATCACGCCGGTGATAAGGAAACCTATCAAGAATGTAGTCGCGGCAAGTATGCTTGTGAAAAGCGGGCTGAGCGAAAGGATCTCCCATGAGTTATTATGCGTCAGGATCTTGAAGACACATGCAAGAATCACTATTGGCATCACTTCGATAGCGATGTTCCATTTCCCGAAATACTTGAATAATTTTTTTGTCATGCAATCCGGTGAATTTATTTAATATAATAATTTAACCGGTAGTACGGCAACCGATATATAGTAATAAAAAAAACAGTAATTATTAAGAAGAATATTTTGCTATTGCTTTTTTAACATAGTACTCATCGCCGTTTTTAATGGATGCTTTTATCTCTTGTTGTGCGTTTCTATCATTTAGGACCCTATCGCTTGAATATGTTTTTGCTAGATTTATAACTGTCTCTGCCCTGAACGCTAATGGCTTAAGAGCACTTATCATCATCCTTCGGAATTCTGTCCCATATTGATGAGATTCATATTTCCTGAAGGCCCCTTGCACATCCTCGTTATCGAGAACACACAGCACTCCTGTGATTCTTTGGATATTTGAGGGATAGTGGAGGCCCGCGCCATAATAATCTCTACTTGCATTTTCTATCACCTTCAATACAGCATCACACGCTTTTGGGGTACTATCATATCTATATTCACCGAGGACATGCGAAGCGGTTTCAAGAAGATCAACTAAATTTGCATTCTTGACAGGTTCTTTTGATTTAATTGGATGCGTATAGAAATTTGCAGTTAAGCTCAAGTCTATTAGACCATCTAAAGCGACGGCAGCCTTATGGAAGTTTTTCTGCAATCCAATATGGCTGAGGTTCTCAGCGACTTTTACGATAAGATCATCATTGCCATATGTAGATGTCAGTTTATTCACAATTGACCAGTATGCATATTTTTCGGTCTGCTCGATTGACTGCTCAAATCTGCTAAGCTGAAGTAAAACATTATCCATCTGACTCACCAATTTCTTTGTCGAAATAAGTAATATATAAATGTAGCTACTTATAAGTACTCTTTTTTATAAGTGCCATTATTTATCGTTAGGTTGTGCATATAGCAAGGAATTTATAGCTCAGTGGAATCTAGAGCGCATGGCTCGCACAGGTGACTTATTCATATTTTCAGAGGTGTTTCTCTGGAGCCTGTTCCCTGTATTCACAATAATATCTAACAAGACCCTGCAGCCTTTATACACAGCAGCACTCAGCACTTTCCTTGCAGGGCTATTTTTTGCAGTCATCTTGACAGTCCAGGGGAAGTGGCATGAGCTTTTGAACCGGAAAGCATGGAAATACATCCTGATCACGACGCTTTTTATCGGGATAATAATCTACTCGCTTCTATTCGTCTCGCTGAAATACACGACAGCAGGCAATGCCAGCCTGCTTTATCTGCTCGAGATATTCTTCTCTTTCCTGATACTTGGCATGATGGGAAGAGAAAAGGTCACACTTCTAAGGGTGTCAGGTGCAGTCCTTATGGTCCTTGGGGCGTCTTTTGTCATCCTTCCTGGTATATCCGGACTGAATTATGGCGATATCCTGATTCTGGTCGCCTTGCTTTTTGCACCGATAGGGAACCTTGCCCAGCAGAGCGCAAGAAAGCATGTCAGCTCACCTGCAATAATGTTTGTCAGGAGCATCCTCAGCTCGGCCGTGCTTTTTGCAATGGCAGTGTTTTTCTCGCCATTGCCGAGTACGGCAGATCTAAAGGCCTCTTTATTATTCCTTGCTGTGAATGGAACGCTTTTTATGGGCCTATCTAAACTATTATGGATTGAAGGCATACATAGGATACCAATAACCCGGGCGAACGCAATAAGCACATTTGCACCTTTTCTCACGCTCACTGCTGCATTTTTGATGCTGGGAGATGTGCCTAATTCAGGGCAGCTCATAGGGATAATACCAATGATTGCAGGTGCTCTCCTTGTCCTCAGGAAAGAGGAAGAAGCCGGACTGATCTGAATACTATCCAAGACGCATATGCCTATCCTGCAGCGGCTCATATACTTCTATGGCATCAAATTTGGTTATTGCAAATCGCCCATCTCTGGCAGCTGCTGTGCTTGCATAATAGTCAATATTTCCTGCACAGGTCAGGGGCATAGCGGCCAGGAATTGTACATCGTTTCCATTCAGCTGGTATATCTTGAGGCTTGGAGTCGGTTCAATCTCTCTTTCTATCCCGCGGTGAAAGAAACTATATACTTCCTCTGGGTTGGTTGCAGTATTCAGTTTGGCCTGTTTCAGCTTATGCCTGCTGTCTTCAGGGACAATCATCGATACTAGCTGGTTTATTATGTAGAGCCTTCCGTTGCTATCTACAGAATAATGTGAGTTGCTGCATTCGCTTTTCCCGCTGAAATAAGCGTCAAGAGTCATCGGAAGATAAAATGGGACTGCTTTTTCAAGGTTCTTATCTACCCTGAAGAAATCTCCTGTGTAGATTAATAAATCCCCGTCCGGAAGGCACTGGATAGCAGGTACCCTGGATTTTGCAGGATAAAGTCCGCTTGAATTGAAGCTAAGCTCCATCATTTTTCCGTCTTCTCTTATTATGAATGTCTGTTCAGGAGAAGAATAATATCCATATGTAAGCAGCATGTATGAAGTATCCTTACCGTCTATCACTATGGAGGAGAGCGATGCAAGCTTCCGAGATCGCATCATGCTCTCAATATCCCTGACTTTTGCCAGCATGTCTGTCCGGACTATGCTGCTTCCATGGTCTTTTTCTTCTTCTAAGAGGTTGAGCTCAGAGTCAAATATTAGCGGTTGGCCATTAATCACAACTGCAATCTTGTCTTTCCATCTGTTTGCAGTGATATCAGAAAGATGGCCGTAATATGCTGGCTTGAGAGTCTTCGGAATATACCTTGTGATTTCTTTGCCTGATGAACTATGCAATGCGATTACATATCTGTCATGTTCATAGTCAGATGACACAGACACTAACTCATCCATGTCTGAAAAGCATATGTCATCTACTGACATGCCTGTCTCTATTCGGCATGCTCTCTTTGGCATATCTATTATTGACGCTGCCTGCAATTGCCTAACTGACCTGTATTGCTGCTCCAGCTTCTGCGAGTCCTCATGGATCCTTCCGAATACCTGATGCAGCCTGTCATCCAGTGTGCCAAATGTTGACTTTAATTCCCCATTTAATATTGTCTTGACATATAGCGGCCACGCAATTTGCAGGTATTCCTGTTTTTGTGGGCAGCTTTTCCCTAGTTTGAAATCAGCTGGCCTGATATCAGATACAATATCTATAAGCAACTCATTGGATGGGACGCCAAACCGGGTAATAATCAGGTTGAAATAAGCTTGCTGTGCCCTAGTATATTTGTATGTGTCTTCAAAGCTTCCCCTATAATTTTCTCGTGCAATTGAAAATATGAAATAATTTTCTATCATCTCTCTCTGGCTTCCTGCAAGTGGCATGCCAAGTGACTTTGCCATGCCAAGGCCCTCTGCAGTCAATAATATGCTGCGGATATAGGTAGAACCCTTATCAAATTCTTCTTTGGAGATGTCCAGCTCCTTTAGCCCGGCAAGATCAATATTCACTCCGAGGATCTTTTCAGTTGCCAATCCCTCTAATGTTGTCACAGAATCATCCCTGGAAAATTCATATGCAGTTGAGAATACCTTTATGACTTCTTCCTCAGTGAATCTCCTGGTTG
>JAAXVZ010000249.1 GCA_013335235.1 Nanobdellota archaeon
ATATATATTTTTCTAATTTTTGCAGTGGTTTAAATCAAAAAGGATATATATTAGACCTTATTAAGACGGGATATGGACAAAAAAGGACAGCTCACTCTAATAATAATTGTCGGTGTGGTTTTGCTCATCATCGTTGGCGCCTTCCTCATGGGAAAGCAGCCGATAAGGGACTCAGGTAAAGAAGTGTCGATTGCATTGGACAAAAAAGCCTTCCAGACAAACCTTGAGCTGTGCAGCAAAGAGGCTGCTGTCAAGGCAAATGCCGAGATAGGCATAAGAGAAGATAAGAAAGCACAATATGAACAGTTTTTCTTACAAAAATTAGAAAGCTGCGTTTCTCCCTACTTGTACGGATTAAGGGGTCAGGGATTCACGCTTGAAGTTTCGCCAATGGCTGCTGATGTTATGTTCAACGAAGAGACAATCAATATAGAATTAACAGGAAAACTGGCCATAAAAAAAGGTGAGAGCCTATTTAGCATTGAAAAATATACCTATACCTTCCCTAGGTCAGAAAAGATAAATATAGTCAAGGAAAAAGACAACCTAATTCTATCAAGCGACAGCAAAGCAAAACTCATCATCTATAAAGGCACAGACATTGTATCTGGCGGTAAGGATGTCAACTATATCTCTTTGCGTGTTGTCGACAAGCGATTCGATAACCTGCAAAATAATATTGTCGTAGGAAATATAGTGTATGAAGGCACACCTGATGAAACAACGTTTTCGCAACCTGCAAGGCTGTCAATAGACTTCAGATCAAAGGATTATTACCCCTTATCCGTAAATGAAAAGACGTTAAGCATCGCTTGGTGGGACGAAGAGCTGAAAATCTGGAGAGGGCTTCCTACAACTGTAGAAAATGGGGTCGCGACTGCGAATATCGACCACTTCACAACATTTGCTATAGTGATCGGATGCGGAGAAGGCTCGGAAACCACAATTGACATACCTACTCCGTTCCTATTCCAGCAAAAATACTCACTTAAATTAAGGCCTCAGGACACAGCTGCCGGAGAGACTGATGAACATTATGGAAGCTATGTATCTGCAGTGTCATCAGCTTTTTGCACCAGCTATTGGGTCGAGCAGAGCGATAAGACAATCATACCTACTGATGAACAAATCAAGAAGATAGTAGAAAACGCACCAGATAGGATTGTCGAGACAATCCAGGAATTGACCGGCGAGAAATATCAATATGGGACAGATGCAACCAGCTGCAGCGGACCAGCAATGGTAACACCATACTGCTGCAAAGCCTTAGATGAGACTTATAGCGCGAAAGGAAAAGAATCCTGCCTTTTCGCAGGCGGAACACCTTTAAACGAAGAAGAAGCAGAAGATATACCTGAATGCAGCGAAGTTGTTTGGGATGAGCTCCTATCTGAGGTTTTGTTTGGTTACAATACGCGGGATTGCATCGGTGGCAGCGTCACAGATGGAAATGCCGAAGAGGGCATATTACTGATTGAGTTCAAGGACAAGGGAGATGCCTGCGTAAATAGCGTTGATTCTGGAGAAGTCAAGCCCATGGGTGAAGGTTGTTCGATCCAGCCACCTGAGATTCAGCTAGTCAAGAATGAAAACGGCATCACCTCGGTTGTGCTTGTTTCAGCTACGCAAACAGCGCCTTCATCTGGCTTTTGCGCCCTATGCAGCGCTATGATCACATTGCATGGAACAGGAATCACCGCAGAGCACTATATGGAATGTGAAAAAGAAGGCGAATCCCTGATGGTCAACGGGGAATGCCTGAAGTGTGAGAAGCTATGCAGCGATGGCACACCGACCTGCGAGATGATTGTCGCCAAAGGCGCCGGAGGGGACTGCTCCTGCACAAGCCAGATTGAGGGAAAAAAGTGGTGTGACTATGACATGGACCCTTCAACTAAAGACCCAAAAATCTGTCTCGAATCCAAATTAGTAGAATGGACAAAAGAGAATGATCCTGAACCAGGCGATTATACTTCCTATGTAGAGGAGGGTGGCTGCGTTACATGCACACCTGACAGATTTGGGGAAAGTCCCTGTGAAAAGGCAGTAAGTAGGTGAAAAAGATGAATAAGCTATTGATAATTTGGGTTATATCCTTGATATTATGTCCTGTTTTTTTATTACCTGTTGAAGTTTCCGCGCAGATTGTTGTAGGGCCCCCAGGTGACCTTTTCGGATGCGGACCAGGTGCTGCTGAAACGATAAGAGCAATAGAAGAGAACTGCGATGTAGGTGGAATGGGAAGTCATGATGATGGCGATGATCAGGGCTTATGCACTTTTGTTAATATCTATAAAGCATTATGCAATGACAAGACAGGCCCGACTGGCTTAATAATCAGGATTCTGAAGCACTATAATCAGTGGAAACGCTTTTTAGCTCTTATCGGAAAAGCAGAAAAGACTGCACAGGAATTGTAATAATTGTCTTAATTCTTCCAA
>JAAXVZ010000250.1 GCA_013335235.1 Nanobdellota archaeon
CCAGCTCATGATATATTATATGATGAGCTGGAAAGAGAAAGTCGAACTGGGAGTCATCCACTATATGAGGGTATTGATGGGCGAGGCTGTAGACAGGCTTCTTGAGGCAGGCATCCTTGCTGTGATATTCAGGCTGGGATTTGAGCTTTCCTGGCAGCTCGTGATTGCCTACATAATTATCCTGTCCGTGGCTACCCAGATGAAGAGGGCGTTCTACAAAGAGGATTTTTTCCTGGGCCTAGTCATCCTGCTACTGTTCCAGGATAATGTGATGCTGGCATGGTTTCTGTTCATGTTCATAAGCTATTTCGTCGGCATCAGCAACTCCGGCTTCCTGATGAGGTCTGACAAGTATTCAAGGTTCAAGTCATGGACACTTGGGAAGATCGCGATGTATATGCTGCCGCTCTGGATACTGATATATGCGAGGCAGAACAGGGAAGCAAAAGACAATATTGTCTTTCTGGTGATGCTGGCTTTTTTTCACCATCTGAATTATTTCATCTCTCTCCTAATCGACATGGCATTGAACAGGAAAAAATACACTGGAAGGGAAGCAAAAGCACTGGTGATTGAAGGCCTGAAAGCGACAAGGCTTAATATGCTGATAACAATATTGATGATCATATGCCTCAAGTGGCTCGTGTTCACATTCTGCTATGGGAATCCTTCCTGGGGCCCATTGGACAGCTTGTTCGAAGCCTTGAGCTGGATCATTTGAGATGGGCAAGTAGCATCTCTTTTATCTGCTTGGGGTCTGCCTTTCCCCTTGATTTTTTCATGACTGCTCCAAGAAGGAAATTTAGCGCAATCTCCTTGCCAGACATGTAGTCTGAGACAGCTGCCTGGTTCTCTTCAACTGCCTGCCTGCAGAACAGCTCCAGCTCAGAGTTGTCTCCTGATGCACCAAGATCATTGTCTTTTACATATCTCGCTACATCGAATCTCTCCAGGATCAGCTTATCCATGATCTTCTGGCCAGTCTTCTCTGTTATCTTGCCTTCTTTTATCATCAGGATCAGTCTCTTCAATTCCGAAGGGTCTATCTTCAGTTCTGAAGAAAGGAGATTATTGTAGTTCATAGCCCTGACTAGTTCCCGTCTCACCCATCTTGCTGCAAGAGCGGGATCTGAATCTATGACCTTATCAAAGAACCTGGACAGGTGGAAATCCTGTGTTATGACTTTTGCATCTTCTGCAGCGACACCTTTTGCCTTGTATTTCCCAGCCTTATCACTCGGAAGCTCTGGCAGCTCGATATTTTCAAAAGAAGACAGTTCAACAGGGACAAGGTCCGGATCAAATATATATCCATAATCCTCCTCTGTCTCCTTAGTCCTCAAGCCAGTGGTGAAGCCTTTTTCCGGGTTCCAGGCCCTTGTCTCCTGGTGCAGGACAAGCCCTTCTTTTGCAGATCTCCTCTGCCTCTCTATCTCATAAGAGAGGGCCCGCTCTATCTCCTTGAAACTAGAGATGTTCTTCACCTCTGCCCGCACATATCCTGTCTCTTTCACAGAGACATTCGCATCTGCCTTTATTATATTCTTCCCTGGCTCAAATATCCCTAAGTAAAGGAGCAGAGTCTCAAATGCATCCATGAATTCCCTTGCCTGTCTCGGAGACTCGAGCTGCGGCTCGGTCACAACCTCACAAAGAGGGTTACCAGACCGATTATAATCAACAAGGACATAGCCTGAGCCAGACATGCCGCCAGGATGGATTAGAGATGCTGGGTCCTCTTCCATATGCACTCGAGTTATCTCTATCCGCGCTCCATCAATGTCTAGCTTGCCTTTTTCCCCAAGCGGCTTCTCATACTGCGTAATCTGGTAATTTTTCGCAAGATCTGGATAGAAATATGATTTCCTTGAGAATACAAGCTTGTCTGCAATCCTGCAGCCTAGCGCCTTTGCAAGCATCATAGACTTGTGGACTGCTTCTTTATTCAGGACAGGCCTTGAACCTGGCATCCCCAGGCACACAGGGCATGTGCGGGAGTTAGGGGCATCTGACCCTTGGGTAGGACAGGAGCAGAATAATTTTGTTTTCGTGTTAAGCTCTACATGTATCTCAAGGCCTATGACTACATCTTTCTCGAACTTCATTGTATCATTCTCTTTATCTTTGCGATGTTTGCCCTGGCGCATGTCTCGCCAATCTTAATTGTCTCTGCTGCTGTGTCAAACGCAAAAGTATCTAGCCTTGAGACTCTTGGCCTAAGTATTATGACATTCTTGCCATAGGTCTTGGAATCGACATCTGAAAGCTTAGAGAGCATCAGGCGGTATGTCCTTTCCAGTACACTTGAGACATTCCGGTCATATCTGTAATAATCCTTCCAATATAGGTCCACGCCGATGATCACATCTGCGCCCATCTCTTCTACCAATCTTATAGGCATAGCTTCAGCCAGCCCTCCATCGACAAGATGCATG
>JAAXVZ010000045.1 GCA_013335235.1 Nanobdellota archaeon
GCTCCCTTATCCTAAAGCCATCCCTTGACGCTTTCACAAGGAGCTCTGTATCAAAGAACCAGCCTATGTCTTCAGTTTCCATGATCAATGGAAGGACGCTCTTCCTGAAGCCCTTGAGCCCGCATTGATAATCCTTGATATCCTGCCTGAAAAGGAATCCCATCATATGGTTGAAGCATTTTGAGACAAAATAACGCAAAACACTTCTTTTGATCTTCGCGCCTTCTGCGTATCTTGAGGCAATGCATATGTCTTGATCCTTCAATGAGTCAAGAATCCTGCCCAACCCTAACAAGTCCGGTGAGAGGTCTGCATCGATGTAGCAATAATAGTCTGCCTTTATGCCAGAGAAGGCTTTTTTCAATGCCAGCCCCCTGCCTTTCTCTTTTATTGAGATGAATTTTATTTGAGAGTATGTTTTAGATAGTCCTCTTGCTATATCTTCTGAATTATCTGTGGACCCATTCACTGCAATGAGAAGTGTGAACTCATATTTCTGTTTCTTAAGGTAAGAGTATACCTTGAGAGCGTTCTTCTCCAGGATACGCTCTTCATTATATGCGGGAATGACGGCAAGTAGTCTCATCTTCTGTAAAGGACATGCGAGCCTTCTTCAAATACTTTTGTCAGGTTCCTGCCAGGGTAATCAATAATATAATCAGAATCGAAAGCCACAGGCTCCCGGTATATCCTTGGAGCAATCTCGTTGTCTATCGCCCAGTGCCTGAAACTGGAGACCTGGCTTGGCTCAATCTTTGATCCGATAATAACAACTTCATACGCGCCAGTATGCAAGGAGATATCTAATGAGGGTATATGGTTCTCAACAATACTTGTTTGTTTTAGCCTCCCTTCTTTTATCTCTATCATTATCGCACCATATATCCCGTCAGTTTCTCTCTTTGCACCTAAAAAAGGCCTTTCAATAGATTGGAAAGCCCATTTCCACTTGTCAATATATGATATTTCAGAATGTGCGTCTCTGACTTCTTCCAATCTTGGTATGAGAAGAGTGACGAGCAAGATGAAAATGAAAAGATACGATGCGGTTTTCCCGAATGTCTTCTTCAGAAAAGGCTCAAGATACAGGCAAGCTAGGGCAAGAAAAAACGAAAGGCCGTATTCCTGTGCCTTTGAGACAAAGTTGCCTACCTGGAAAAAGGGAATCACTGAAAGAAAAGGGACAAGCCTAATTACAATGAGCGGTGAAAGTATACCTGATATCGCTGCAAAAGAACCAGAAACAATCAGGCTGATGAGCGCAAGCGTTGTCAGCAGAGGATAGCTGGTATATATTGTCCAAGGAAAGAGGATGAAAACCAAGATGACTGAAACTGGTTTCACGAGCCCGTCAGACAAGTTTAGCCTGAATCTCGGTTTCCCTGCAACAGCATAGAGCAGTCCAGAAAACAGGGCAAAGAGGATGAACTGAAATAAAGTCACTGACTGGTTCACATTAGAATATATATATAGGATGGACAGGAAGAAGGAAAGCATGGTCGGTTTCAGTATCGATGCTGTGTCTTCCCGACCTGTCATTATCCTGAATGAATAGTAAATACATAGCCAGACATACCCAAGTAGGCCTATTGTCGGGTTTGACAGGAGGCAGGCTGCCAGGAAAAAAGGCAGCAATCTATGGCTCTTGTGAAAATAAAGCACGCCTGCAAGGAATATGAACGCTACAGTTGTCCCGCGGACATCTGAAGACCTAGTCCAGACATATGTCAATATCAGGAAAGCGAGCGAGAATATGCTTGAGCCAGCTCTTCTTGCGACCAGGTATAACCCTAGAAGCAAGAACATGTTCTGAAATATGAGGAACCCTGCATTGGCATCAAACGCTGAAAGATTTCCAAGTATCCCTAGTTCTGCAAACAATGTTGAAGTCAGTGGCAGGACCTGATGCTTCGGATAGTTTGGAGCTGGATTATTATTGAATGGGTCATAGCTGTTGAAGGATATTATCTGCTGAGACTGCGCTGTGTAAGGAAGCATGTCAAGCCACAAGTAACTAGAGCTGAAAATCTGGAAAAAAACGATTGGAAGCAAAAGCAAGAGTGGAAAGAGCATCTCTTTTTTCAGAGACATATCAGGAAGTGGTGATGAGAGGAAAAAGACAAGAAGGTATACTGCTGATAATATAGGAAAAGTCAATGCATCAAATCTCCCAAGGACCAGGAACAGCAGATAGTTGAGGACTGCTCCCACACCAAAGGAGGCAAGCCATCTTTCTTCAGGTGACAATCTTAGCTTATGGACTAGCAGCTGGCCCATTGTGCATATTAGATATATTGGAAATACAAGCCTTAACGCAATCAATATATTCAGAAGCGCTGTGTTCTGCGGAAGAGGCAATATCAAGAATAAGATATGAAAAAAAAGAAGCAGGAATCTTTTCATCGCACCAAGAGTGCTGGTTTTCCTGGCATGGCTGACCTGGCCTTCTCTTCCTTTGACTCAGATGCCTTCTGCACATGGATCTTGCAGGAGAATTCCTTTTCGAAGAATCCTGCGCTCTCAGAAAGCGCTTTATATTCAACTGCAGCGTCCGGAAGGTCGCCTACCCCTGACTTGACAACTTTCTGGAGTATCTTAGGGATGTCCTTGCTGTGCGGCTTGAACTCTTCGTGCTTCATCACTTCAGCCATAAGCTTTCCGAAGTCCCTTGTCTCTTCCATTGCCTTTTTCAATAAAGAAAGGAGCTTGTACTTCCATTCATCTGCCGTGAATATGACAATCTCTTTTGGTGCAGTCACCTTGAGAAGCCCTAGGACAGATGCTATATCCGAAAGCGTTGTCTCGATTATCTCTTCAGACCTGTCCCTCTCACCAGTTCCAGCTGGCTCTGGCCAGGCTGACAAGACAATCATCTCTTTCTTGCCGATAGCTTCCCATATCTCCTCAGCGATGAAAGGTGTTATCGGCGCAAGGAGCTGTGCCTGAACTTCTATATATCTTGATATGACCTTCTTGTTCGGCTTGCTCATGGTCCTTCTCATATACCATTTCAATGAGTTCTGCAGCTCGAAATAAGAATGCTGCAGGGCGCTTCTGAACATCGTCTCTTCGTAACACTCTGTAGTTTCCTTCACTACCTGGTCCAGTTTCTGGGAGAACCATTGGTCTATCTTCAGCATCTCATCCCTGCCTTTGCCATAGTTCTCTTTCGCAAAATCAAGAAGGGCAGTAAGCTTCGCTCCCATGCCTTTTGCTATGTCCCTGTCAAAGTTAGCGTCATCTATGCCTTCTCCGCCAGAGAGGGCAGCGAACCTTGCGGCATCTGCGCCATATTCCTTATGAGCATCCCGCATTATGACAAAGTTGCCTTTGCTCTTGCTCATCTTCTCCCCATCTACCATAACATGGCCGTTCAATCCAAATGACTTTGGCCAGTATTTCTCAGGGAACACTGCTGTGTGATTGAATATGCAGAAGCTCATATGGTTCTGTATCAGATCCTTGCCAGTATTCCTGAAATCCATAGGATACCAGTACTCGAACTCTGCTTTAAGTTCGTCTGCAACTTTCTTCTCAACTTTCAGTTTTTTTCCGTCGCCTTTCCCAAGGAAGACATAATCAAAGAACTCATTGTCTAGTTTCTCTGCAGGTATATCCTTGAGCTTGTAGGATATAGTGTAATATGCCATGTATATTGTCGAGTCTGACAGGCTTTCGATAAGCCATTTTTCATCCCATGGAAGCCTTGTCCCAAGCCCGAACTCCCTAGTGCATGCCCAGTCCCTCAGCCAATCCAATACATAATCGAACTGGCTCCTGGTCTTGTCCGGATATAATTTCATATTGTCAAGGCACTTGTGAGCAAGCTTCTTCCATTCCTTATCGCCATAGGCCATGAACCACTGGTCATCCACTATCTTCACTATGCATTCACCAAGTGACCTGGCAACAACCTTTCCAGTGAGCTGGAAATACTTGTCTCCGAAGTCTGACTTGACTAGCTCTGCAGTTATCTGCTCTTTTGCTTCAGAAACAGCTTTTCCTGAGAAATCCTTTGAGAATCTCTTCGCATACAGGCTGTTCAGTTTGCCTTTGTAGAAGCCATCCTTGTACAAGAGCTCTTTTGCTTTTGCCAGCTTATCCTTCTCCTTCTGGTTCTTTATCCCGAGGCTCTTTATAATATCATCTGCCGGTATCTTCCCATAACCCGGAATCTCAAGGACAGCGATTGGAACGATTTTCTTCACTTCATCTATGTTCAGTCCATATTTCTTGCAAGTAGCCTCATCTTTCTGCAAGTCATATAGTGCGATAAGGTCATCTGCTGAATCTGATGGGACTGAATGGACTATCCCTGTCCCTACATGCGTCGAGACAAAGCTTGCAGGAAGTATCAATACCTCAGCACCTGAGAATTCCTTGACTTTCTTTCCTATGAGGGATGCGCCTGTTATCTTCTTTATCACATTCACTTTCTTATCTTGGAACACAAGCTCTTTTGCGACACGCTCTGAGACTACCCATACTTCATCGTTAACCTTAGCTTCGACTAGCTCTGACTCCGGATTGATGTAGAGGTTTGTGACACCCATGATTGTGTCAGGCCTCAGTGTTGCAGATACTACCCACATGTCACCCATCTTGTGTTTGACTAGGATATACTCCTGCGGTGTCTCCCCTTCCCCTTCTATCCTATCATGGTCTCCGACAGGCGCGTTTTCAATTGGATCCCAAACAACAGGGAACTTGCCTTTCTTGACAAACCCTTTCTCTTTCAGTTTTGCGAACTGCCATCTGATGAACTTGTCATAATGCGGGTTCATTGAGGTTGTTATGAACTGGCGCCTGAAATCAATAGAATATCCCATCTCTGTGAAGTCTTTCACAGCTTCCTTTGGGAAGTATTCTATCCAGTGGATAGGATCTGCAAATTTCTTTATCTCTGCATCTGTGAAACCCTGCATCTTCAATATCCCTACTTGTTTCGGCTCGTTTTCCGCTATCCTCTTTGCAGTCGATACTATCGGAGAGCCTGTGCAGTGCCACCCTTGTGCGTATAGCACATTGTAGCCTCGCATCCTCTTGAACCTTGACAAGGCTTCAAGCCTCATAGATGTATAAAAATGCCCTAAGTGAAGGTAGGAATTGACATAAGGGTATGGAAAGGTTCCGAAAAACTTCTTCTTACCTGTTTTTGGCTCTGCCTCGAATATCTTGCTGTCTTTCCAGCGCTTAATCCATTTTTTTTCAGTTTCAGTTAAGTTTGACATTTTCTCACCCTGCATAGAATATAAGAAGGATTGCCAATGCATCTATAATAGCAACAACCCAGATTTCATCTCCATCGAATAGGTTTGGTTATATATAAAAATTGCCATACCCTTAAATATAGTATGCTTCTCCCTGGGTTTAATGGACAGAGCGTTATTTGATGAGTCACTAACCGAGGTCTTACCAGAACACCGTGGATTCCTAGAGTCTCTTAAAGATCCCCATGTCATTATTTATACAGACATTGACTTCACTACTGCAGCAGATAATTACCATAGGCTTCCTGGAAATCAGTATAAACCATATAGCACCCAGACATACCTTTCTGACCCAGCTGTGAAAAGGGACAAGAGATCCCTTACGGATTATCTTTTTGATGTGCTCTCAAAGGCAGAGGCCGAAGATACGCCTGAAGCCACAAAAGAGGTATTGGTGCCATTGATGGACCTTTGCCTAAATTACATTTGCTTTGCGACAGATGAAGGGCCAAGGGGCACGGAAAGCGAGCTTGTCTTCTCGCAAAACGATATGCTTAATGTCAGGATGTACGCTGCATTAAGAAGCCTGTATCCTGGGGACTATCAAACAGTGATATTCAATAAGATAAGGGAAATAAATGCTCTGGATATTAGCCCGCCAGAGGCAGTGTCCTTCTCAATACTTGTCAGGAACTACTTCCTTGATCCTGACAAGAGGGCAAATCTAGTGAGGAGCGTTTCACCAGGAGAGCTTGAAGCAAAGTTCGGGGACTCTTCCTATGGCGTATTCTCTATCATCGAGAAGCTCTATCGCGACCAGGTCTTCTTTTCAAAGGGAATCTTGTTCGACAAGATGGATGAGCTGTTTTTCCCAGGGGGAATTTGTTTTCCTTAGGCAAAGCAACATATTCAATCCTTAAGAGGCATTGAAAAAAGGGCTCCGATTATGCCTTAATTATCCATCTCTTTTACATAACTTTTTTAAGCCCCCTGTTTTTCTGTAGAGGAAGGTGAGCATTATGGAATTCAAAGTCATAGAAGATAAGGCAAAAAGGCTTGTTTTTGAGCTAAAGGGAGAGGACCACACTCTCTGCAACGCTCTAAGGGAAGAGCTATGGAATGACAAGACAGTCTCTGTCTCAGCATATAACATCAGCCACCCACTGGTTGGCGTTCCAAAGTTCATTGTCGAGACAGACGGGACAAAAGAGCCCAGGAAAGCTGTCCGCGATGCCATCACGAGGCTGAAGAAGAAGAATGCTGAGCTGGAAAAAGGGCTCGCAGCTCTATGATCTTAGAAGAGGGCATTAAATTAGTCAAGCTGGCGAGGGAAGCGATTGATGCGTCCTTCACCAAGAATACAATAGATTTCTCTCAATATAAGGAAAAACGTGGCGTATTCGTGACGCTCCATAAGGAAGGGAAGCTAAGAGGCTGCATCGGTTTTCCAGAGCCAGTCTACCCACTAGGAAGGGCGATTGTCGAGTCTGCAAGGTCTGCTGCATTCAAGGACCCGAGGTTCGAGCCTGTCACGCATGATGAACTTGCAGACATAGATATAGAAGTGTCTGTATTGACCATGCCTGAACTGATTGAAGTAGAGAAACCTGAGGAATATCTTGATAAGATAGAGATAGGGAAGCACGGCCTGATTATAAAGCATATATACCGCTCTGGCCTTTTGCTGCCGCAGGTCTTTACGGAATATGAATCAACACCAAAAGAAGCCTTGGAAATGCTCTGCGAAAAAGCAGGCCTTGACCATGAATCCTGGCAAGACCCAGAAGTCCAGATATATTCTTTTGAAGCTGAGATATTCGCAGAAAAAGAGCCAAATGGAGAGATTATCAGATCTTGATTCCCAGTTCCCTTAAGTCACGCTTCAATGCCTCTGCATCCTTGAAAAGTATTCCTCTCATCCCGGCAGACCTGCCCATATTAAGGTAAATCTCTATATCATCGATAAATATGCATTCAGAGGATGCAACACAAAGCTTATCTGTGGCTAACTCAAATATCTTCTTTGTGTCCTTTGCTATCCCCAACTCATGTGAGAGCAGGACTGCATCGAAGTATCTTGAAAGCCCAAGGACTTCGAGTATGAGCGGCTGCTCTTTTACTGAATTCGACACTATCCCTAGCTTATAGTTCTCATGCAGCTTCTGGATTATCTCAACTATGCCTTCATTCACCTTGATGTTCTCAGTATAGTCTTTGACCCACAATGCATTCAATCTCTCTTCTGGAATGTCCTTTCCATATGCCCTTGCAAGGTCCTTCCAGAACTCAAGAAGGGATATCTCTGCCTTGCATAGAGGGATGCACCTATGATTTACATCTATCCAAAACTTCTTCTCATCCGCTGGCCTGAAAAGCTTTAGTACGTCATGCATAAGTGCATGTGAATCAATTATGACACCGCCGACATCAAAAAGTACCGCTTTTATCATTCAAGTAGGCATATCACGCCACTATATAATAATATATTGAGCAATTAATGCATGATGGCTGAATGCTGCGAAAAGAATATAAGCTAATATGCAAGAAACTATCCTATGATTCCTGGAAAATTGAAGATCGTCTGCGCCATAAATATTGTTCTAGGGATAATAATGGGCGGTCTTTTTGGGTTTGCTGCAATCATAAACCTGCTGGCGGCCTTAGAGAATCCATTATTCAGCATCATTTCGATAATCTATGCTTTTGTAGTTGTCGGCTTCGCAATGATAATCTTCGGTTCTGTCCTGATGCTATTCAGGCAGAAAGCCGGATATTATCTGTTGCTTGTGGCTTGGGTCATCAACACGCCGAACCTTACTTCTGTTGCCGGTCTTATCATATTCCTGTGGATGGCACTCAGCCTTGATATTGTAAGGAACAATCTGGAGGTACGCGAGTTCCTGTCCCTTAATGAAGGCCTGCTGGAAAAATCCTGGAAAAAGGCGGACAAAAAATCAGCATCTCCAAAAGCAGGACCGATCCATGACGCAATCCAGCCAAAATTAGATGTCCCAAAAAAAACAGAAGCAGAGCCAGCTATCCAGGAATCACCTGAAGATCCAGTGATAAAATATGTCAAAGACTGCAGGGCTAAGGGGTTTTCAGATGAGCAGATTAAGGCAGCACTGGTTTCAGCTGGCCATGATATTAACTCACTTGAGCCATATTTCAAAAATAACCTGATCTAAA
>JAAXVZ010000046.1:0-3883 GCA_013335235.1 Nanobdellota archaeon
AGGGATAATAGTATATGATGGAAAAAGCCTGCCTTCAGCTTTCAGGGATGATATGGGGTGTACGCACCCGGAAAGACAGGGATTTGATCACATATTCAAGAGGATGCTTCATTCTGAGGAGCTTGAAGTGCTAATTGTCCAAGGGATTCATAGGGTCATAACAGCCATGGACACAGGAGATGATCTTGATTTCTATACTATCTCCTGCCAGGCGCATGTAGACTATGTTTTGGATATCCTTAGAGGCGCTGCAGCTCCGCCAGACAGATGGGAATATGATAGGGAGAAAGTGAGGTTTGTACCGAACAAGCCATTGCAGGACATGGTCCTGCCCTTCAGGAAAGTCTTAGATTTTATGAGAAATGAACATTCAAATTCTGTTGACGGATACTCAATGAAAGACTTCAAAAAAGAATATGATGAAAGGATAAGTGATAGGTATAGGACGGATTCAGATTAGGCTCTCTTCAATCCTCATTATCTGGTTATACTTCCCGGTCCTCTCTGTCCTGCACGGCGCTCCAGATTTTATCATCCCTGTCCCAAGGCCTACAGAAAGGTCTGCGATGAACGTGTCTTCAGTCTCTCCAGACCTGTGGCTTACCATGACCCCCCAGCCATTTGTCGTTGAGAGGTTTGCAGCATTGATGGCTTCAGTTATAGTTCCGATCTGATTGACTTTTAATAGTAATGTGTTGCATGCCTTCAGGGTCAAGGCTTTCTTAATCCTCTCCACGTTTGTCACAAGGAGATCGTCTCCGACCACCTGGATACCTGCCTTTTTCATGAATGACTGCCAGCTCTTCCAGTCATCCTGCTCAAAGCAGTCTTCGATGGATGTGATCGGATATTTTTTTAGGAGCTTCAGGTATAGGTCAGCTAACTCTGCACCTGTAATGCCTGCTTTTTTCGCTAGGAGCGTCCTTTTCTTAGGGTCAGCATCCTTATAGCCTAACAAATACTTGCCATCGACAAAGAATTCTGAGGCTGCGCAATCCATCGCTATTGTGACTTTTCCACTATATCCAGATTCTTCAATCGCCTTCACCAGGAGCTTCAATGGCTCTTCATTATCTTCTACAGGTGGGGCAAAGCCGCCTTCATCTCCGACATTGACTGCAGAGAGCCCGTGCTTCTCTTTTATTATCTTCTTCAGCTTATGATATACTTCTGAGCCTATCTGCAGGTTCTCTTTCATCGATTTTCCCTGGGGAACAATCATGAATTCCTGGAAATCCAGCTTGTTGCCAGCATGCTTTCCACCATTAATGACATTGAAATAAGGTGTCGGTATCTTGGCATTATCCGAAGATGCTAGCTCTTGGATATGTTTGTATAAGGGGAGGCCGGAAGAGATAGCTCCTGCTTTGCATACAGCCATGCTGACAGCAAGCAGCGCGTTTGCGCCAAGCTTTGACTTGTTTGGCGTTCCATCCATGTTTATGAGCATGGTATCGATGAACTTCTGCTGGGTTGATTCCAGGCCGACAATCTTCGGCCCGATGATTGTATTTACATTATGGATAGCATTGAGGACTCCATTCCCGTTATATCTTGCTCCGCCGTCTCTTAGCTCAAGCGCCTCATGGACACCAGTAGATGCGCCAGAAGGGACTGATGCTCTTGCCATGTGCGTGTCTGTGAAAACATCGACTTCAACAGTTGGGTTTCCCCTGGAATCTAGGATCTCTCTTGCAGCGACTTTAGTAATGATAGACATAATATTCACCTCACTGGCATTAAAAGCAAGGGCATGAGAATAAATATCTTTTGATTGGTCAGATGAATTCCAGTGGTCCATTACGATTTGAGTCCCAGGAAACTGCATATAATAGCGACATACTCTTTTGCAGTGTCTATGAGTCTGCAGCTGCTTATGGGTGCTGTTTTCGGGATCTCCTGCGGAACCAGGTATTGGCCAAGCCTTCTTTCCAGGTCCTCGTTCACATCAATATAATTTGCATCATGGTCGATGTACATATATCCCCTGAATCCATTTCTCTCTTCAAATGCCTTTTTTGCGCTTTCTATACGGTCCTGTCCAAGGAGGTCTTGCATCGACCTATGGTAGATGTATCCGAATCCTTCTCTGATTATATTATAGTATATTAAGAGGTTCTTGACACCTATATACTGGTTGACCTCTTCGCTTTCTCTCGATAGCAGGGCTATTATTGTGCCAGTGTCCTGATCCTTTTCCCAGGTGTCGTACGCTTTCATCACGCCTTCAAGAGGGGAATGCCCCCACATCTCGCGCATCTCACGAGTCTGGAATCCTGCCCTGTCTACCTTCAATGATTCAATGAGCTTGCCATATAGCGATTCAATGCAACTTCTTTCATCAGGGTCCATATTTTCCTGTGTTCAACCCTTGTATATAAATTAGTTACTATACCTGAAAGATTTATAAGGAGTCCCGATTTCTTCAGGTTTCATATGCCGTGGTGGCACAACCTGGTACTGCGCAAGCCTGGAAATGGTTTACAAGGTAGCTTGTTTCCGTAAGGATTTCCCGGTTCAAATCCGGGCCACGGCGCTTTTCCTAGAGCATCTCAAGGTCAAGTAAAACTTTTGCCACATAGAATAATATGACTCCCCAGGCAATTATCGTGAACAGCCAGCTTCTAGTAGAGAGACCAATCAGGATAAGCGCAATTATCCCTATGGTAGCTTTACCCCTGAAAGAATAGCTGTTCCATACCTCTGTAAGCGATTTCATCTTTACCTGAATATACCACAGCGTCTTTTTGGATTAGTCAGAACCATGCTAGGTGATATTATTTCCTGTTTGGGTAATATGGATTTGTCCCGTATGGATTATGATGCGGGTGCTCTGGCTGGCCAGTGATGCTGCCATGCAATGGCTGAGTATGGGGGAATTGGTGCGTATGGGTGTTGCTAAAATGCGTATGTTGCTGGGCATGATGCGCAGGCTGCTGCTTTGTTCCGGATGATGGCGCAGCATTGTCTATCCTAACTGCAGCCGGGTCAGGAACAATATAATCAAGGAACTCGATAAAAAAATAATATAGAGGGAAGAAAAGGATAGACGCAAATATATGGTTGAAGGATAGTTCAATCGCATTATAGAATACAGGGACGAACATGATGAAGACATATGTCACTACCCTTATCTTGCCAAGCTTGCGTGCAATAGGGTCGCCCTTTATACCATATCTCACGATTAGTATGCCATAGACAAAAAGTGCAAGGATAAGCGCAAACCTGGCAACGATCTCCCATATCTGCGTGATTTCCTTCATCATGATCAGATTGACAGTCTGCCTGCTGCAGTCAATGCTGCCCCATACAACTACGACTGCATTAGTTATTGCGTTGCCAAGCGATGTTCCGGTCTTTTCCTGAAAAAATTCTGCAAAGAACCATGTTATCCAGACAGGGACAAGGAGCCATAGCATCTGCCAGTTTTCTATCGGTACGACAAATATTGTCAGCAGCCAATCTCTGAAAAGTAGCCAGAGATACTGGAATGCTGCTTCAAATGCCATATGTCTATCTGAAATATCCCTGGTTATAAATGTTTCTGGTATGTTATTGATGAAGAAAAGGTGATGCTCAGGTTATATGGTTATACCTTCTGGGCAGGGGTGATATGCAAGCAAAGCATGCCTTTGAACAGGACCTGGCAAAACTATTCTTTTATTATCCCATAGCCAATCAGCCTGAACCTTGTGCCCATCCTCCTTGAGATGGTCATCCTTGCACCTGACTCAGCGCATATGGGCAGTTTGAGCTTGCACTCGATTATATTCTTTGACAGCTTAGTCACAACACCGACTGTTGCTGCAGAATATACATTAAGCATAAGTATCTCGCCCATCTTAATCGGTTCGACCTTCAGGTCATCTTCCTTTGCACCGAC
>JAAXVZ010000046.1:3893-8382 GCA_013335235.1 Nanobdellota archaeon
AAAGTCGGGCCAGGCGGATCAATTGCCCTTCTCACCTCCCTTGATCCGTCAATAGGTTGACATCCAGCTTCAGGGAATCCCATACAGGTGGCAGCTTGTTTTCATAGCCGGCAACATTGCCAGTGAAGCTGTCTGCCTTTACTATTGACGGATCAAGGGAGGTGAGAAGGGCAATTGATCCGCCTGGCCCGACTTTCTTGACACTGGCTCCGCCTGTCATCAGGTTCAATATCTTTGTCTTGATAGGTTTCCAGACTTTCTTGTTAGCCTCTTCTGTGACCCGTCCAGGCCTTATCTCTATCTCATCGCCTAGATTGAAAGTGCCCTGTTCAAGAGCACCGCCCAATATCCCGCCTTTCAGGGTATTTATATCCTGACCTGGCTTGTTGATATCAAAAGATCTTGCAATGAACATCCTTGGGGTTGCGCTGGCATCCCTGGATGGAGTTGGCATGAATGCCTGTATCGCCTGGATTATCGCGTCTATGTTCAGGTTATGCTGAGCTGACGCAGGTATGATCGGAGCATTCTCATAATCAGTCCCTTTCAGGAATGCCTTTATCTGTTGGTAGTTCTTCAAAGCGCCTTCTTCATTGACGAGGTCTATCTTGTTCTGGACTATGACAACATTCTTTATCCCAACTATCTTCAAAGCCATCAGGTGCTCCCTGGTCTGCGGCTGAGGGCAATGCTCATTTGCAGCAATCAAGAGCAGCGCACCATCCATGAGTGTGGCTCCTGAAAGCATTGTTGCCATCAGGGATTCGTGGCCAGGGGCATCTACAAAAGACACCTTTCTCACAAGCTCAGTCTTATGGCCTTTTGTGCAGGCCTCTTTGGTCGTGAAACAATCCGGCTCAGGGCACTCGCTGCATTTCTTGAATGCAGAATCTGCATAACCCAGTCTGATAGTGATTCCGCGCTTGACTTCTTCAGAATGGGTGTCAGTCCACTTTCCAGTCAATTTTTCAGTCAACGTTGTTTTTCCATGGTCGACATGGCCGACAAGCCCTATGTTCAACTCAGGCTGGATATGCTCTTTGGCTTCCTTAGATTCAATAGCCTTCTTTACAGTCTCTTTTCCAAGGTCCTTAGAAGAAGCTTTGTCTGCCTTCTCAGTTTTTTCAGCTTTCTCTGTCTTCTTTTTCTTAGGTTCTTTAGGAGCTTTTGCTTCCTTAGGTTCTTTAGGGGCTTTTACTTCTTTAGGATCTTTTGGAGCATCATCTTTCTTTTTTGGCATGCAGACTTGAAATTGTGCGTGGTTTAAATAGGTTTCTTAAAGGAGGATATATAAAGAAAACATAGTTGACGTATCTAATAAATTGTAAAATAAACTAAATCATTTTATCTGGATTTCTCAAAGCGCTCCCGAGCATCATTGTGGCATAATCGCGCGGAGGCACTTCTCTATTTTCAAGACCCATAAATACTGTTCGTACATCTATTCCATATTTTTCCTGGATATTTGACACTGCGCTTCTTCTGTTACTAATTGCAATGACCTCTGCTTGTCCATACGATCTGGACATGCCCCCTCGTTCCCCTTGCGTCAGGCTGTGCACATATGCGTCTCCAATCATGTTGGCATATCTATTTGCAGCTTCCTGGAACTCAGGGTTCTCATCATATAGTTTCAGGAACCTGACTCTCTCATTAAATTCGTGCATAGGCATATGGCGTTCAATGAACTCACCTGGCATGATCTGCGAAAGCGCTTCCAGGGCATCTCCTCCTACTCCGCTTTCCCTCAATTTTTTTTCAAGCTTTGAGAGGTTATCTGTGACCTGAAGCTCGAACGGCTCTTTTTTTGAGAAAGATGCTGCCAGATTGATATACCAAGCGCACGCTGCAGACGCTTTAAGCGTATTCAGTGCAATATTCTCCATTGCGGTCCCTATCACCAGGTTTTTTTGCCCATCATTTAATCCCTTGTAATAATCTATATAGCTCTTTTCTGTCATCATGATCACCTAGTAATGCGCTAGGTTTCTCAGAATTACTTTAGATATTTAAATCTTCTTATAAAATAACTACTTTTCAGTAAATACAAATTAGGGGGAAAAATATTGGTTTTGAGCTAATGATGCAATATTAAGTAACTCAGGCTAGAAACACTGAACCATTGTTATGGCTCAGCCACCTATATTTTATTGTACTAAACGATCCATGTATCAAAGCCTACGCCAATCAACACATTGCAGCAATCAGAAAAAAGAAAGAATAAGAAATAACTAGGGACTTACTTCCTGCCTCTTGCCATCTTGGCCCTTGCAGCGTTCCCTTTCTTGTCCACGAAATATAGGAAGCCTTTCTCTCTTTTTAGTCCGCACTTGCAGACTACTTCCTGCTTCTTGTCAGTCTTCTGGCCTGCTCTTGCCATCTTGACCCTTGCGGCGTTGCCCTGCTTGTTGATAAAATAGAGATATCCGCTCTCTCTCTTGATTCCGCATTTATGCAATACTTCTGCCATAATTTCTCACCTTTTAGATTAATTTAACATTTTCAATGAGAGAGGACTTAATAAATCTTACTTTATTTTCGGGATAGTCACCTCAAGGAAACCCATGAAGAAAACATAGGTCATGGTCTCATAATTGCCTTTGCATGGGAGAACAAATGTCTTGTCATAATATACTTCATTGTAATTGATGTCAATGTCCTGGCCCTGGCTTTTCATCTCAAGAGCTTTTGACGAACATATCACTCTGACAGAGTTCTCTTCAGCCTGGAGGATGATGTCATCTTCCTTTGCTCCAGGGAGCTCGAAAGTCAGTGTGAAATTGTCTTTTGTCTCGCGGAGGTCCATTGAGTGCATACAATATTTTAAGTCAGCTCATTATATAAATCTGATATTTAAGCAAGACAAAACCGTAGTTAATTTTATAAACCCCCCTTTTTTTCTCTAGGCTACCTAATGATTGATGACGGCTGCAGGCAGCCTGAAGGAAGGTAACTGGCTAATTCTGGTTACCCTAGGTAAAGGTGAAAACAAATGGCAGAAAATGAGAAAGCTTACGAAGTAGTTGAACTAGCGAAGACAACAGGAAAGATCAGGAAAGGGACCAATGAGGTCACCAAGGCAATAGAGAGAGGCACAGCAAAGCTTGTCGTCTATGCAAAAGATACAAACCCACCTGAGATTGTCATGCACATCCCGCTTTTATGCAAAGAAAAGAAGATACCATGTGTTGAAGTCCCAAGCAAGGAAGAGCTAGGGGCAGCAGCAGGCCTGGGCCTCGGAACCAGCGCAGTAGCGGTTGTAGAAGCAGGAGAAGGCGCAGGGCTTTTGAAAGAATTTACCCAGTAGGTGAACTAAGATGTCACTGAAGAAGATGACCGGCGGGAAGAAGCCAGAGGAGCAGGCCACAGAAGTTAAGGGCCAAGTCAATTTCTCTGACGCATTCCCAAGCAGGGTCGAGGAAGTGATCGGAAGATCAGGAACAAGGGGAGATGTCACACAAGTCAGGGTCAAGATCCTTGACGGAAGGGACTCAAACAAGATCATCAGGAGAAATGTCAGAGGGCCAGTCCAGGTCGGAGACATACTCATGCTAAGAGAGACAGAGATCGAGGCTAGGCCTCTAACTAAGACAGGCAGAGGTACTGGATAAAATGGTCAAATGCAGCTTTTGCGGAATCACCATACACAAAGGTACTGGTAAGATGTATATCAAGAAAGACGCTAAAGTATTCTACTTCTGCGCTAACAAGTGCGAGAAGAACATGCTGAAGCTTGGCAGGAAGCCAAGGACAACTGAGTGGACTGTCGAATACAAGAACCTCAAGGCATCAGCAAAGAAGCCTGCAAAAGGTGAGAAGAGTGAGTGAACCCCTTGAGAGGACCCTTGTGCTCCTCAAGCCAGACGCTGTAGAGCGCGCTTTGATCGGAACCATCATAACCAGGTTCGAGAATGTCGGACTGAAGATAGTTGGGATGAAGATGGTGTGGGTAGATGCTGACTTTTCAAAGAAGCACTATTCAGACCATGTCTCAAAGCCTTTCTATAAAGGCCTCGAGTCTTTCATCACTGCAGGTCCGGTCATAGCTATGGCTATTGAGGGAATAAGTTCAGTTGATCTTGTCAGGAAGATGGTAGGAGCGACTGAGCCTAAAAAAGCAGTACCAGGGACTATCAGGGGAGATTACTCGCAGCACTCGTATGAGTGGGCAGACAAGAAAGGTATCGCAATCAAGAACCTTATCCATGCATCAGATTCGCTTGAGAATGCGCAGAAGGAGCTGAAACTTTGGTTTGCTCCGTCTGAGCTGCATTCCTATAAGACTGTGCATGAAGTACATGTATTTTAGGTGAAAAAATGGCATCAGAAAAGATGGTCGACCGCGTCAAGCGGATCATGAAGGAACCAGAACATATCAGGAATATTGCTATTTGTGCTCATATCGATCACGGAAAGACGACATTCTCAGATAACCTGCTCTCAGGAGCAGGCATGCTCTCAGAAGACCTTGCCGGAAAGGCATGTGTCC
>JAAXVZ010000251.1 GCA_013335235.1 Nanobdellota archaeon
ATATATCCCTGCTGGCCTGAGTGAGAAATTCTCTCCCCTGGAGGCAATCTGCCATCTCAGCATGTGGTCTGGCATTGTCATGACGCCAATCTGCCTTGCGTCCCTATAGAATTTATCAACTTTTTCAGATATCTCCTCACGCAGAAGCCCTATTTTATCATTACGCTGCCCAATTCCATTGCTGGCTCGTCTGTAGCTTTCTAATCTTTTATATCCTGTGGGGGATCTGTCTCTTGCAATCCCCCTAATCTCCTCCAAACCAGCGTTCTGGAGCATCAGCTCTCTTTTCTCTTCTACCAGTTCCATTATCTTCGCGTATCTTGAGCTGGCCCACCACCTCAATGTCTGGTCTCTCTTTGCGCCATAGCTCATGCCATCGAACAAGCTATCGAAAAGAGGGAGGTTAGCTTCGCTGAGCCAGCCGATGGCGCTTGCAAATGCGGTCTTTCCGATAGACTGCGCAATATCTCCTATCGTTGCAACTTTTTTCTTGTCCTTTAGTGTGCTGATAGTCGCGCTTATGTCTTTTCCTACATTGAAAATCAGGCCCTTGTCCTCAGTATTTGAAGGTAGCACTATCCCTGGATATCCGACATACATGCTGTGGAGTTTCTGGCCATAATACAGCATCTCAAGATCCCTGATATCCATTACATCGACCGAGATGTTTGGGTGGAGGGATATAAGCCCTTTTCTTGAAAGGTCTGCCAAGTCCCTATGCGCAAGCACTCTCGCTGAAAGGCTTACAGGCTCTTCCTCGGGGCTTGCTGCAATCAGATATATGTCTACAAACCCAGGGTTCAATTTGCCGAATATGCTTTTGGCAGTAGGATCTGTTGCCAGCATCCTTCCGACGCTGAATATCAGGTTCGCAAGCTCATCGTCGCCCGCGTCTGCCCTGTGTTTTGCCTGTATATACACTCGCTCAGTCTTAGTCCTGTTCATCAGGAATATGTCCATCTCTACTTTCTTGGCGATATCTGTCTTGCTTCTCTTAACTTCAAGCCTCTCCTGCCATATCCCTGCATAGGTTCTCGCGAAAAAATCAGCGAGGAACATCTCAAATAGTGCGCCAAGCTCAATGTCTGTCGCTCTTGTTCCGTCTGCCCTTATCTGGGGGAATCCCGTGTTTGCTATCTGGGATGGGCTATAACGGACCATATCTTCTAATAGTGAGACATGCTCTCCACCAATATCAAGGACTTTTCCGGCCATAACTACTAAGCGTTAGGAGGTTATATAAAAAATAGGGGTATTCAAAGAAGAGGTATATCTGTGAGATATCTTTTTATATACTATGAATCTCGCACCTCTTGGGTGATATCACATGGTACACGCAAATCCGTATGTATTGAGCGGGGGAGACCCAAGCAGGATAGAGGCTCTAGCCCAATATCTTGATAATCCTGTGCCCATATGGAGCAGGAGAAAACATTTCACTGTCCACGGATATTATAAGGGCGTGCCAATCACAGCATTCAATACTGGTATGGGCCCAGGTAGCGTATCTGCAACCCTGCCTGAAATAATAGAGGCTTGCGCTTCACCAGACATGGTCTTCCTAAGGCTCGGAACATCTGGGGCTCTGCAATCTTATCTCAATGTGGGGGATCTTGTCGTTACAGAGGATGTTGAAAAACATGAGTCGACAAGCGATAAGATTGTCGGTCCAGGTGCCATTGCAGTAGCTGATGCAAATGTCATGGCAGCACTTGCTATTGGTGCAAATTCTGTCAAGCATGGTTTTCAAACAGTCTATTCTGGAAGGACAGTTGTGACTGACGAGCTATATTGGTTCAACAAACAGCTCAAAGAAAAGAAAGACCATGGCAACAACCTTGCAGTATCGATGGAGTTCAGCGCTTATTGTGCTGAAAGAGATGCTTATAACAGAGAGTTCGGGTACAATATCCAGACAGGAGAGATACTCACTATTAGTGATATAGTTGTGCCTCATGAGCATAGGGATAGGATAGATTTTGAAGAGAGGCAGCCGTTGATTGAGGCATCTTTGCTCCTTGCAGGCCTTGAGGCAATAGTTGCAATAGATAAGCTAAGGAAAAAATAACTTATCTTCTTTTTTTTCAAAACCTTTATAAACAATGTGTCTTTTCCATAGATTAATAGTTCTAAGGTGCTTCGAATGGATAATGAAGTTGTGAAAACGGGTACAACCACAGTGGGGATAATCGCAAAAGACTGCGTAGTCTTAGCTGCAGACAAGAGGGCTACAGCAGGAAATTTCATCGCAGGGAAGAAGGTAGACAAAGTCCTTCCAGTTGAGGAGTTCATGGCTCTGACCACAGCAGGCAGTGTCTCTGACATCCAGATGCTGGTGAAGCTCATCAAGGCTGAATTGACTTTGAAGAAACTCAGGACAGGCCGCTCTAAT
>JAAXVZ010000252.1 GCA_013335235.1 Nanobdellota archaeon
GCAAGATATTCTCAAATGGCCAGAGCGCGCTTGGGATAACTCTGCCTAGCAAATGGTATCAAAGATATAACCTGAAAAAAGGGGATGAATTAGAGATTACGCTGGATGAGAACAGGCTTATTGCATATGCAGGAGTGTATGAATCCCCTGTTCTAAAAACCAGCATAGACATCACCAAGCTTTCAAAAAAAGTGATTCGCTGGATACTCTCTAGCCTTCAGAAAAAAGGCTATGATGAGATCAAGATAGTATATTCAAGCAAATCTGAGTCTGAGACAGTCAGGGAACTCCTTCAGACCATGATGGTCGGGTTTATCATCGTAGAGAATGCAGAAGGATACCTAGTAATAAAGTCCTTGTCAAGAGATGATGAGGAAGTCTTCCAAAACCTTCTTAGAAGGGCATTTTTTGTGACTATGGAGATGGCATCAGAGACCTTGAGCAATATTCAGGAGATGTCGTTTGAGAAGCTTTCCGGCACAATCAAGCTAGAGGATACAAACAACCAGCTCGCTAATATCTGCGAGCGATTGATAAACAAGGGCTGTGTCACAAAAGACCCGGCATTCTATTATACCATAATATGGAACCTTGAGAAGGTATGCGACGATTACAAATATATCTGCTCTCTGATGCTGGAAGACAGGACTGGGGCAATCTCCGATGAATTAATAGCTTTATTTGCAAAGATTAACGCATTCCTTAGAGGCTATTATGAGCTTTTCTATGATTTTGAGTTTAAGCGGCTCTTAGAGCTGGATGCGGAAAAAGGGTGCATCCTGGATATTATCTATCAGCTATCTGGAAAAGGCATGAGCAAAAGAGAATCGCTATTATTGCATTATCTTCATAGCAACATGCTAAAAATCGTAGATTTCTCGACATCTACAATTGCAATACGGAATGTGGATTAGGCTGGTATGGGATGATAAGCAGGCATTAGTAAAGGGTTACTTGCATTCTGTGCTGAATGTCTGTAAGATGAGGTCTGTGCGTTGGATTTGAGATTTGGATTCCTGAATAAGTCATATGCTATCTTCGTGTTAGAGATATAATCTGTGACAAAAGAGATATCCATATACCCTGTCTTTGGCATTTCCAGTAGTTGGGAAAAAGCAAGCCTGAAATTATCAATCACACTTGCTGCAAAGAAAGTAGTCGGATCGACGTCAGACAACTTGTCTCCTTTTGCTACATTATATATCCTGATCTCATCTAGCATATATGCTTTGAGTCCTTGCAATGAAAGGCCGTAAGATCCTGCAGCCCGCCTTATCTCTGAGGACCACAATGGCTTGGTGAGCTCATGCGCTTTGTCAATATTATCTGAAGCCCTTTCCCAATCGAGCAGCCCAAGCCTTGAATCTTTCCTGCTCTTCATCATGTTTCTTGGAAGAGCGTCCCTCTGAAGGATTATTGCTTCTGCCTTGGCAATCCCCTGTCGGCGTGCCATATATTCTCTTGCTCTCTCATACATAGGGCTTAGGCTGATGAGTTCGCCAAACAGCCTGTCCATCTCTCCGCTGCCAGAAAAAGCCTGATACTGCCTATAATCTCGTCCTAACGCAGATATGCAAATCTCATGCGCTGTCTTATAGGTGAATTTGTCTATGAACTGCTTATTCTCTATTCTCCAGTCATGGTCAAATATCTCATGGTTCCTCCTGGCATAATTTCCCAGCAAAAACATATATTGATTTAGGTCGGCAAGTGAGAACTCCATTTCTTTGAAGGTGTCTTCAAAAGTCATCAATAGGTATGAAGTCTCCCTGCCAGGAAGCAAAGTCGCTTCAGGCACACTGGGCAGTGAGCTATCCTTGAATTTTGCCATCTGAAGAAGGAACGCAGCCTCTTTGTCGATCAGATGGGGATTATTCTCCTTTATCACAATCTGGATATCTCTTCCCTCTGCTGTTACTCCATAGACACCTAGTGAGCCTATTCCCTGCTCGAATTTGTATATCGTCGCAATCCTGCTACCAAGGGCATCCTCAATCCTTTTTATTGTGTCTTCTGGTATTCTCCTTCCGAATGTCTTCTTAGCTAATGCAGATACTGTCTTTGTCGGGTCGAGGATGTTTTCAAGGCCGACAGCCTTTCCAAGAAGCGATATAGGTTTATAGTTAATCTCTCCAAGCCTTTCGGGGTGCATTGCAGCAAACTTGTCAATCATTTCCTTGGCTCGTTCTTTATATATGGGCAGCAATTTTCTAAATAGGTTATCTTCTTCAGACAATTCTTCAATATTTTTCCTTAGTTCATGCTCCATAAATTGCATGTTAGATTCAAAAACCCTTGTAAGGTCTGCTCTATGGTCCAAGTCATACAAGTCACTGGCTATAGATACAACATGCCCCTCTGGGCCAATCTCATGCGGCTCAAAGATTT
>JAAXVZ010000047.1 GCA_013335235.1 Nanobdellota archaeon
GCCGATCTCACCTCGGATATAGACGGTGACGTACCCACCACCGCTTTCTTCTTGTCCGTAGAGCTTCACATGTGCGGCTTTGATCATGGCATCTTTCAGGGCAAGCTTGAAAGCGGAGATATAAAACTATACACATATACTGCCAATGGCCAAGATATTGTCGTTAGTTCTCTCAGTGACATTGTTGTACCGGGATACGGGACTGAAGATATCGACCCTGCAAATATACATATATCCATACCCCATTCAAAAAAGTACAATGAAGACGGTTCGCTCAGGCTAACTTCTACTGTTTTCAATCCATATACCGGCCAGCTAATCAATAATTTCCCTACACCAGTCAGGCTCAGGTATGGAGATACGGTTCTTGATTATTATGTGCATTTGACAGACCTATTGAACTATAATCCTAACTGGCAGGATGAAGACCCAAACGATCCAAATGATGGTTACACAGAAAGCAATTACTGGCAGAGTGTTCTCCAGAACCCGCCTAATGAGTTTGCTGAGGCAGACAAGAATATCCAGGACTGGGACGATGACGATCAGGTCAAGCTCGAACAGAAATATTGCAATAATGGATATAGTGTATGCGTCACATGCAACGGCCAGGAATGTGAAGATTGGAATGAGATGTATCCAAATATAGAGATAGACCTTACAGAAGAATGTCTCCTTAGCTGCAGCGAAGAAGCAGAGAAGCTGTATAATTCAAAGTATGCATCAAGAGGATGGGCACCATGGAAACCTAGTGCAGACGGAATAATTGATTTCCAGTGGAATGGTGGCAGCCTGGTTAGGACAAAGCTGAACTGCCTTATGACCTCTTGGCCTGCTGATAAGACAGGAAGCCATACTGGCGATGTGAAATGTGACGTCAAAGAAAAAGATCTCGCTACTCCAATGTTCTTTGGATATGGTGAAGACATCAACCAGAGAAATGAGTATACTGTTCCTAAAACAGAGTCCAAATACATGGAAAGACTTCCCAATAAAGGGTATGAAGGTGCCGGAAACGATGACGTTCCTGCAGAGATCGCAATGAAACTTGTTGTAGGTGCTGTCGACACATGCAATGCTAGGAATGCAGGAGGAGCTTCAATGTCTGTCGCCTGTTCGCCTGGAGATGTATGTACAATAGGAGTCAACCCTAAAAACAGCGACAAGCCAACCTTCTATATATGTAAACCGCCACTTGTTGAGTTCAATACAAAAATCAAAGAGGAGTATACCACTTCTGTGTATATCCAGAATGAACATGCAGTATGCTGGATTCCTGTCACGCCTTCTTGGTTTGAAGTGACTGATACGGGATTCAACAATAATGGATTCCTTATGGGAAAAGAGAATTCCATAATCGGCTGGGTTGAGAATACAAGGCTCAGCCAGGATGTATGTGCATGGGTAGATGTAAACATAACCTTTGTATGTAAATCTATAGAGAACGTGCCTCCAAAGCCGCCCCGTGAGTCAACTACAACGACGACAGAGAGCAGCTCGAGTTCAACAACATCTGCGTCGTCCAGTTCAAGCGCAACCACCTCTGCGAGCACTATCTCTACTACTTCTGCAAGTACTACCTCGGCCAGTACGACTACTTCAGAAGGACCATCCACTACCAGCAGCGAGTCAACCACTACCAGCAGCGAGTCAACAACAACAAGTAGTGAATCGACAACAACTAGCAGTGAGTCAACTACTACAAGTCAACCAACGACAACTAGCCAGCCGACTACCACCAGTCAGCCGACCACTGTACCTACAACAGAGACAACATCCACTGCGAGAACGACGGTTCCGACAACAGCAACAACAACAACTGAGAGAACCACGACTACAGAGCAGACAACAACAACTGTAGACAATTGCAAGCCCGCTGTGTACCTATATCCGACAAAGGACATGTATGTTGACGTGAAACTCAGAGTTAATGGTGAGATAACATTAGACATTCCACCATATAATGATGGATGGCATGTATTCGCAACAACAGACGGAAAGATAGACAACAAGTATGATTACCTGTTCTATGAGACAAGCCTGAACAAGATAGAGCTGCCGAAAGAAGGATGGGTAGTAGAATACAAGGACATCAATAATTGGTTTGATGTAAAGCTCACTGAACTCGGACTGAACTATGCTGAGAAGAAGGAGTTCATGGACTACTGGGGAAAGAAGCTTGCACCTGCAAAGTACTACGAGATCAGGCTGCTTGCAGATGACTTCCTAGACAAGAATCAGGAATTAATTATATGTCCGAAGCCAGACACAGTTATCAGGTTGAATTTCCACTTCAGGGCAACTGATAACCCTGTGTTCATGCTCCAGCCTAAAATCAGCACCCCAAAAAGGAATGGGTTTACTGTTGTCGAATGGGGAGGAACTGAGGAAGGAGCATCTTGCGAGATTTAGTTCTTATTTTTTTTATTATATTTCTGTTTTAGAACCTTGTGAGAAAACGGACTAGAAAAAATGAACCAGCAGCAGGTATAAACTCATAGTTCCTTTGCTATCCTCATCAGGATCCTGAACCCATGCTTGAATGTCTTCAGGTTCCCATGCCCAAACTTCCTTTTTTTCTCGAAGCTTGGAACCTCAATGACCTTCAGTTTCTTCTTCGCCGCCTTGATTGACATCTCTGTCTCTATTGCAAAAGACTCTGATTTCAGCTCAAGTCTCTTGGCAGCCTCCCTTGTGAGGCTCCTATACCCATAGCAAAGGTCAGAATAGTTCATCCTCCAAATAATATTGACCAGGAAGACAAAGAATTTATTTCCGAAGACACGGTACCATGGCATGTCTTCTGTTCCTCCTCCCTGGATGAACCTGGAACCCATGCAAAGGTCATAACCTGCATTTATTCCACCTATGAGGAGATCAAACTCATTCACCCTATGGCTGCAATCTGCATCCATCATGATTATGATGTCTCCTTTGGCCATATTAAGCCCTTTTATGAGCGCAGCGCCCTTTCCTTTGTCTGAATAGATGACTTTCGCATTGTGCCTCTTTGCTATTTCTACTGTTCCGTCAACAGAATATCCGTCTATTATCAGGACTTCATCTATGTACTTAGGCAGAGAAGCTAACACTATAGGTAGGTTCTTCTCTTCATTTAGTGTAGGTATGATTACAGAAATACTTTTGTTGTCTCGCATTTTAGGTATAGAACCCCTTTGAAAACACCCCGCCAAGGATAGTCTGGTAGGCTTCGCAGGGTGTCCAGCAATTCGGGCATTTCTTCTTCCTGATCTCCTGAATCAAATCCATGCTTTTCTTGCTCCGGAGTATATGGATGAGATCAAAATCATGCTCCCTCAAGCTTCCTACAGGATGGTTAAAGAAACCACAGGGATACACAATTCCTTTTGAGTCTATAAAGCAGGAAACGTCAAGAGACCTGCAGGTCATAGGGACTTTCTTTGACTCCAGATATTTAATTATTTTCCCCTGATATTTTTGCTCTAGCATCTGGACCGGACTGAAACTGAGTGCCCTTCTCCTGATGAAAGGTATGACATATGCCTTATAATCCTCGGCAGAGATGCTGAAATCCTTGTAATCATCACGATTCTCATAATATACTTCTGATGAATGTGCTATATTTATGTGCAGGCTTCTTTCGTCAAATACAGGGATCTCTTTCTTCACCTCAGCTAACGTCTGTCCTATTGAGCTGATATTATACTTGCTGAGGGTCATCCCGAGGTAGCAGTCAAACCTATCTGAACGCAATTTCGCCAGATGGCGATATGTATCGATAGCATTCCTCCAGCCGTGCTTTATGCCCCTCAAGCGGTCATGCAGCTCTTGCGGGCCATCAAGGCTGATTGAGACTATTGTCTTTGGAACATTATAGCCAAGGATATGATTGACTGTACCTATGATTCGTTTTGTCATAAATCCGTTTGTCGGGAAATGCAAGAGATACAGGTTTGGGCTGCTTGTGATTATCGCGTCGAACATCGCATCGATATCTGGCACAGTCGAAATCTCTCCGCCAGTGACATCGATCCAGTTGAAATAAGGGTTCTTGCTGAAAAGATGCTTTATCTCTTCCAGTGTCAGCTCTCCTATTGTCTTCCTTTTCCATATGCTGCAGAGCTTGCATCTAGAATTGCAGGAGTATGAGACGACAAATGTCAGCTTGTATGGCTTGGCGAGGCTGCCGAAATTTGACTTCACAACATTATTCAGCAGAGTCAGATATGCACCCATATATAATCAATACAATAATATGGGGTATATAAAGTTACAGGTTATGCCAGCCCAGCCCTATACCTGCACTTTGATTTGCTGCAAGCAGAATTATTTCTCAAAGATCCTATACAAAGTATAGTTGTATCTGTTTGGATTGACCTCATTTGTGATTGAGGCAACAGGATACAGAACATAGTTCTTTTTCAAATAAGAGCAGATATTATCTCTTTGGTGTGGGTCGTGCATGCACCAGAAACCTTCATACCAATATACATGGGTATAGTTGGAGAATATCTGTTTGACAAACTCATTTTTATGGTAGAGGTTGGCTTGGAATGCATTTCCCCCATTGATTAAGATCATTGAGGGAACATGCGTGATGAACATAGAGTCTTTAGGAAGGGTGTTAACCTGTTGTATAGCAAAATCATGTGAAAGCATTGAGTCATATGCGCTGATTTCGCGTTTAGGCATCTCTTTTAGCTGCGGAAGAACAAGCAACGCTATAGTAACAATAATAATTAACTTGATTGCGACGGTGATATATGCTTTTCGTGATGAGCGGAATGAACTAATCATTGACTCAAGCTTGGCCAGTGACACACCACAAAAGATTGATACGGGTGGGAATAGATTGATAGCAAACCTGACATCCATACCATAGTTGAAGCTGCCAGCATAGAATAATATGAATATCGTGAAATACAGAAGCTCCCATGATAGCATGAAGGCTGTGTTGCCAAGATAATATCTTAGTGAAAGGGCTAGTCCAACAAGAGCCAGAATAGTGAAAATAAGAGAGAATCTGTTATTTTCTACAAAATAAGACAGGTTTGTTTTAAGATTATATGCAATATATTTTGTTCCGAACTTCTCTCCGTTCTCCTTCTCTCCTGCTCCCCAATCTTCATTTGACGCATTTTTTAAGTGCATAACATTCGGGAAGATTAACAGCAGCAAAATAACCAAGAAAATCAGCAATCTTGGTGTGAACAGTTCAGTGTAAATCTTGCGGGCATGGAGGAGCAACAGAATGCCTGCAAGCATAAAAATCAGGAATGATTCAGGCCTTATCTGGGAAGCATACACCACGGAGAATATGAAAAAACCTAATGTTTTCCAATTCTGTTTTCTCAGATAAATAAGAAGAGCTAATATGGCAAGGCAGTTGAAAAACATGGACACTGCATCGGCAGATACCGTGGAACTCCATTCTATATGTGTCCTGAGCAAGGATAGGACCAGTGCAGAGTATAGCGCAATTGATTCCTTATGATATAATAGATACGCAATAAGGAATACAAGTATCACTGAGAAGCTGTTGAGCAGTATGGACAGAGTGAAAGCAATTTGCTCTTTTGCCCCGAATAATTTGAAGAATACGCTCAATAGGCTTGGCCAACCTGATGGCTCCTTGTTGTCTATGCAATAAATGCAGTTGTCAGGTGTTCCAAAATCGCATAGGCACGCTTTTCCGTTTGTGGAGATGGTCTGTCCTATGTTCAGATAAATATCTTCATCATAGAGTATCCTGTGGACCTGCGGTGGGATTACTGTCCTCAAGAACAGCCCCAATGCAAAAATAATGAGCAGGAGAATGACTGTATCTGTCCTAAGTTTAATGTAACTGGACATTGTTCTGAAGCACAAGACAAAAAAAAACAAGATGCCTGCAAGGGTGATCAGCTGCGCTGCAGGCATAGCATAAAACAGGGTATCTTCGCTGATGCTCAGCTTAAAAAACGTCAGAGCATACACTATTCCGACAAGAGGAAGAAATGCCAGATACGCCAGCTTATTTTTTCTCAACAAGGTAATCACCTATAATCATGAAATCCGGCTTTGCAGAGTTGTATGTCTGCACTGCCTCTTCAGGTGTATTGACGAGCGGGGAGCCGTGCATATTGAAAGAGGTATTTAGTATTATTCCAAGGCCGGTGTTATCCTTGACTTTTTTTATGAGCATCCTGTATCTTGGGTTCTCTGATTCCAGCATCTGTGGCCTTGCAGTATCGTCTACATTCTTCACTGCCACGATAATATCTTTATATTCCTGCCTGATCCTGTAGCCCATTGTCATGAACCTGTTAGTCTGCGCTGCGTCCTCAAAAAATCTCTCAGACTCTTCTGCGAGGAGTGATGGGCAGAAAGGCTGGAACCAGCTCCTGTTCTTTATGCACATGTTCAGCTTGTATCTTGCATCCTTGTTTGTGGCAGAGGTTATTATGCTCCTGTTTCCAAGCGCCCGCGGGCCATACTCCATCCTTCCCTGATACCAGAACCCTATCCTGTCAGATGAAATGAGATCGCCTGCATAAGAAGAAGGATCTTCAATTTTTTCATAACCAAGCCTGCTCTTCTTGAGTGCTGCCTGGATTTCGTTTTCGCTATACTCTGGCCCTAGGTAAACATCTTCCAGCTTATATCTTGCAATTCCTTTTTCTGTATAGTTGGCCTGCATCGCACTCCCCATGGCAAGACCTCCATCACCCATATGAGGGAAAACAAACCAGCTCTTGCTCATCTCCTTTACGTGCATATTGGCTTTCACGTTCGAGAAGACACCGCCTGCCATTGAAACATTCTTTACGCCTGTCTCATCAATGCTGTTTTGCACCAGCTCTTTCAGATGCTTTTCCAGTGTCGCCTGTACCATATAGGCGAACTCTTCTCTCTCTGTGCCCCACATCACTTTTTTCAGCATATTATATCTGTCTATTGTATTGTATCTTGAAATCACCTTCATGCCATCAACAGAAAAAAATGGAAGAAGCTTGTTCTTTTCATCAGGGACAGGTGTCGCATAGTTCGATAGGGCCATGACCTTGCCTTCATCCTCAAGTTCGCGCATCCCCATGAGGTTTGTCGCCTGCTCGTAAAAAAGTCCTAGGGAATCTCTGGCAGGGATCCTGCTGAGAAGCTCTCTCTCTTTGCCATTGAATATGCTTATTGTACCAGAGAGACCATCGCCTACTCCGTCCATCGTTACAACAAGCTGCTTTTTCAAGCCTGAAGGATATGCTGCTGTTGCTGCATGTGCTGCATGATGGTCCACTATGCTCAGCTTGTAATCCTTGAACCCTGCTTTCTCCAACTTTTGCCTGTAATACTGTTTTGTCAGCAGGACACTTACGGGATTCGGAGCGCCTTCTGTTGTGGCATACTTGCTGTATCTCCGGAGGTCCTCAAAGCGAGGCCTGTCAACTTTCCGTCGCCTGAACATATAATAATTCTTTGCGAGCTGAGGGATATATCTCGACATAGTCTTTCCGCTGTCGCTTGTGCTTGCCGCAACATTGTCAAAATCTGTCGGTTTCAGGTGCAGGTAGGATAATGCAAAACTGATCGAATTTACAGGGTAGCCGACCTCCAGTTTCCGTTTTGTCAGCCTTTCCTCGTTTATCGCAAAGACAATCTTATCATCTTCAAGCACAGCAACCCCTGCATCATGCCCATCCCAAATCCCCAGTGTATACATTAAGCCAAAAGAAAACAGGTGTTCTTTTAAACATTTCTCAGGGAAAAGAAAAAAAAACAGGGTCAGGAAAGCGCAAGGAGAGACTCGTTCAGTCGGACAGCTTCCTCTCCGCTTGTGATATAAGATATGCTCCGAGTCAGGTAGACCCTGGTCTTTCTCTCAAACGATACATTCTTCTCAGCATACTGCTTTGCATAATCATCTGAAAGATATGTGACAACATCTGAGAAAGAATCGTGATTTTTGTATGCTGAGCATGTTGGAAGGTAATTTCTTGCTACCCCCACTTCATTAACTATCCTGACACCTGTTATCCCTGGTGTGAAGCTGCCGTTTACCCTTATATCTTCAAATGAAGTTTCCTCTTGAGCTATTACTATCTCTATAAGTATCCTTGATTTTTCGCTGTTAGCTATCTCGAACCTATCAAACCCTTCTGCCTGCCTTGCAAGGCTGGTTAAGTAATTGACAGTACTTACCATATCCTGCTGTATCCCTATGGTTTTTATTGGGACCTGGCCTGCCTGATAGATTGTCAGGGACATGTAAGAGACATTCTGCACAAAAGGGATATTATTAGGATAAGGAGATATGTTCTTTCTTGACGCAAGGCTTTCACTTATATTCATAAGCAGTA
>JAAXVZ010000253.1 GCA_013335235.1 Nanobdellota archaeon
CTTTTATACAGCTTGTGCTTTATAGAAGACTCTTCGAATGTAGGGAACCGTTCTATATCCAGCCCGTTCGGCAGCAGGCAGTCAGGTTTCTTTCCAAGAAAATGCGTTGCCTCAATTCCTGTAATCTCTGAAACCGTGGTGAATACATCTGCATGCTTTGCGCAGGCTTTCTCAGTCAGGAATTTATCCTGTATCCCGAATTGATAGGCTCTCTCTTCAGGATTAGTCTTTTCCAGTTCCATATAGAGATCTATATGGTTTCCGGCAAGGGTCCTTCCAAGCATGGTAGCATGGGTTGTAAAGACTGTTGCGACCTTTACGTTATTCCCCTTAAGATGCAGTAAGCCTCCTCCGGCAAGCCACTCATGGAAATGCCCAACTATCTTCTTGCCGGGGGATCTTGATGCAAACTCTTCCAGGAATATACCGACGCATGTCGACCATAGTATAGGTTCATCATAATCATGGTATTGGCTGTTCAGGCTATCTATCCCGAATTTTTCCCATAGTCTTGCCTTGATCTCATTGTTCCTGTATGAATAATTCCTGTAATCTACCAGTATCACATTCGGCTCCCCGTCAATGCGCCAGCTGCCGAAATAGCACATGATCCCTATGGAGTGCAGTTTCTCGAATATCTCTTTGAATATCTGTGGAGGTACTTTCTCCTTGAACTCTGATTTTGTGCTTGATTCCAAGTATGGTCCTACTGCGTAATAATTCTCCTTGTAGAATTTCAGCATTGGATGAATCTTAGAAGTGACAACTGTGTATATCCCGCCGACTTTATTGCAGACCTCCCAGGATACCTCGAAAAGATAATCTGCCCTGGCTTCCATGGTCATACCTTCAGGAATATCTTAGACAGCACAAGGCCGACTAGTATCCCTATTGCCATGCCATACATGAATTCCTCTGCCATGTCCCAGGCAAAATGCTTCCAGAGGAATTCTTTAATCTCTTTCTCATCCTGCGCAATCTTATCGAGCTTTTCAATCTGCCTGGTGATCTTTGTCTCCTTTTTCTCTTCTTTTAAGGGTTTGTCTTCCTGGACCTCAAAAGAGGATTTTTCCTCATGAAGAATAGACGGCTCATTATTGATTGGTTGCACAACCGCAGGTTTTGGGTGCAGATATTCATCCAGCAGCGATATAGCTTCCTTTTTCTTATGCAAATGCCTCAGGCTTTGCGAAAGGTCAGCATCTTCCAGGACATGCTCTATCCAGTCTGCGAAATAGTTGTGGTTTTCAGATGCGTAATGCTGATATCTCTCTTCAGGCATCTCCTTTATCTCGTGCAACAATTCTCGCAGTGTCCTTATCTTCTTTCCGTCATGCATGAACGCCTTCTCATCAGATGCTTCCATCATATTCACCCCTTTTTTTGGCAAAGCACCTAAAGGTACTTATTTATAATATGCTTTAGCACTTTTCTTTCCATCTCTCTTGGATGCTTAATATTTTTCATATCCTCTGCCAGCTCTGCTTCAAGCAGTATCTCGCTTGCCCAGTTGGCGAAATCGTTCCTCGCGTCATTCACATGATGATAGAATACCCAATCATCCATTGTCTCAAACGAATTTGCCAGCTCTCTTAGGTCCTTTAAAGGGACACCGGTTACGAGGATAAAATAATTCTCTGGCTTGGCAGTGACAAGTTTTTTTACAGCAGGCTTCTTTGGTGAGGCTGCTTTTGTGGCAGTCTTTTTCTCAGTTGATTTCTTTTTCTCTTTCATTTGCGTGACATCCAATACTTTTCGGTTATCGGATTCCTCCTTTTTATTTTTCATGGTTAAAGGGGCATCAGATGCCCCCGACAGCTTCAAGCGCCAGGGATTTCTCTTTTGGTCTCACAATCAAGCTTGGCCTTTCAGTTATCCTATGTCCTGGCATCCCAAGCCTGAATGCAATATCATTAAGTATGTTCATGAAAGACATATAGGATTCATATGGCGTATCATATGGGTTGAAATATTTATGGACATCTCCGTCAGCAAACCATTTGGTGCACATATAATAGTAATGGTCGCTTGTCGTAAGCTTTCTCCAATCATCTATTAGCTTCTTATCTCCTGATGCCTTGACTTCAGCCTCTATCGCATATAGTTCATGGAGCGCGGCGTCCTGCATCTTGTTTCCCATCCAGGCTGACAGGTCCCTTTCGATATCTGCCCAGGAGACAGGGCAGTGGATATCAAGCTCATCCTCTGGATGCATGTCCGCGACCTCAGATGGAACAGCGAAGCCTATATTCCTCCTGATAAGTTCATGCGGAAGCTGCTTTAGGAAATTGAAGATACCTGTATCTTCCCATTGGTGCTCTCCAAATGTTTCGTAGTCCATGAACAGGTTAACCGTGTTTCCGGGAGCGCTGTCG
>JAAXVZ010000254.1 GCA_013335235.1 Nanobdellota archaeon
CTCTGCAGGAATGCTATTTTTATATTGATTAAACGTCGAGAGCGGATCATAATCATAACGAACTGAAAGTAAGTCGTTTACATCTGGTCTTGTCTGGAATAAAATTTCAGCTTCTGCTAGAGCAACAGCATCCTCAACATGCCCCCTTAAGGCAACTGCGGCACTGTAAGCGCGGTAAACATCTGCGCTATGATTTGTCTTTATCAATGAATTGAGAACAACCTCATTAGAAAATACATCTACTAATTTCTCCTGCACATCAGGTGCTATATCTCTTCTATCAAACTGACCGCCGAGTCCTGCATGATAAGGATGGTCGTTTGCATAGGAGATTATAGCTTTGATGGGATCAAGCCTTAGGCGGACCCTCTCCTCTCCTACAGGAGGAGGAATTATCGTAAAACGGTATGAATGCTTATGAATAAGATGTGCAGCTTCATATCCTCCCGTTTCTCTTGCAGCCTCAACTATCGCAAGATTATCCTCTGTGACTAGATGCTTGCCTCTTTCAATAAGTCCAAGCATACCTTGCCCTGCCATGTTCCATGATCTAATGATCTCTGATTCCCTTGATTTCATATAATCCAGGACACCTTCTTGCATAATAGCATCTGTCCCAAGGTTTCCTGACAGGATCATGTATAGTATCTTGCCAAGAGGCTGTGTTTCTGAACCAATATTGCCAAATGTTGCTAGTAATTTAGGATATAACTCTTTTCCAATTTTTGCTGTGAGGTCTAGCTTAGGATTTATATATGGGGCGATCATTGGAAGTGATCCTGTAGGTCCTAATTCTATTACTGTTTTCTTTATTTCGGGAAGAGTGACATTATGCAGATATTGATAAAAACCAATATTTGTTATCGGTATGGCTGCTTCAAGCGCATCTAATGCTGTTTTTGAACTCCTAAATAAGGTTGATGCACGTGCCACAATAGTTTTCTCATCTAATTTCTGTGCACTAGATGTATTTGGGTCATAATGTAAGACATAATAAAAAATTCCCTGTGCGTAACTCTCAGCACCAAAGATCTCAACTAATTTCCTCACTTCATCCAGATGGAGATATTGCCGGATTTCCTCTGATTCCTGGCATTTTGGAAGGGATTTTATGCCAGATCTAAGTTTAGGTTTACTAAGGTCCTTCGCAATGTTGGGGTATTGGCTTCTTTTTGCATTTGCGATAGAAGGTATTGTGACCGCATCTTCGCTTCCAGCATAATACCAGATCAAATCTGAAATGTCAATATTATGTAGTTCGTCGAACATCGACAATACTCCTTCTCTACGAGACTCTTTATAAAGAACTAGTTCTCCTAATGCCAAATTCCCCTTGTGAACAACCTTTGCATCATCAGAAAACAAAAAGGTTGGATAGAGCCCAAAGCTCGTTACATTTTCGACTCCAGTAATATTCATTAAATACGCAATATCCTTACAATAGCTATAATATTCCCTCGGAGATTTCTGTGCAACTGACGCCAGCTTAGTCAAAATTCCTCTTTCAATCCCTCCTTGCTTTGTAAGCGCAGTACCAAGCGTTCCAATAAGCACACTTGCGGGTTCATTAAACGACAGCATCTGACCAAGCATATCTGCATCCTCTTCGGTCAACGTTGATTTCCTTGCTGCAACTCCGATGGCTGAGATAAGATAAGTCTTCGCAGGATTGGTCCTATGTTTTGAGAGTTGATGGTCTAAAATTGTAATTAGTTCGTCCCAATTGAAAATTGGCTTGATATTAGAGAACCGAAGGAATGCAGGATATAATGTTGAATCTGTAGTTCCCATGGAGATAAGGCTTGCAGTAGCCTTCGCGCTTTCTTCTGTTGCAGGAGAAAATTCTGAGAGTACCTTAACCAAGTTTGAAGAAGGCGACTCCGGCAAACCGGACCAAGGGGATTTTGGTAATTGTGAATATGAATCAAATATTGAAGATGCTGCTTGCACATCTATCTTTAACACATTGGTCAGTTCAAGAAGTAATGTGGTAGCGTGTGAAATGTTTTCTTGCTCTAACCCAGCTGCCTTAATTTTAGCTACTAATTCCGGCCCACCCTCTAATGGTAACATATCCTCAAGGTACAAATCTATCAAACTAGTCATATATTAAGAATAAATTGAATCACTATTTAAATCTTGTGCATTTTTAACTACTTTAAAAGAGTAACAATCCTTCATCACCTTTATAAACCCCCCTCCCTTCCTCAGCCCTATGCCACATATCCTCATGACCAATTACCAGGGAAACCCTAACATAGGGCTATTCTGCTATGCTACTGACAAATACTGCCTAGTCCCGAGGGCGATGGATGCGAAGCTTAAAAAGGAGATCAGTGAAGTCCTCCAGGTCCCAGATCGGAAGA
>JAAXVZ010000048.1 GCA_013335235.1 Nanobdellota archaeon
ACTTTTTTTATCATTTTGTATATTATCAGGACATCTTCAGCCAAATATTCATACAGCTTGACAGCATTTCTGCATCAAAAAGGATTCCTTTATTTATGTGTTTACTTTTTAAATCATCACTTAAGAATGATAAAAAAAGTAAACACTTAAATAATGGAATCCTTATTGCTGCAGAAATGCAGTCAAGCTGTATGAATATTTGGCTGAAGATGGCCTGAGAATATACAAAATGATAACAAAAGTGACGATTACAGACAAGTATAATGAAAGAAAGAACTTTTCCCATGAAGCATATGGATTTCCAAATATGCCTGAAGGATTGAGCTTTGACTTGGATAGCTTAATTGTTTTGCTTATCGGAGACAATGCCAGCGGCAAAACAACTTTTTTAAATAGAGTAAGAGATAGCGGGTCACCTCTTCCTGGCAAGATTAGCAGGGTGATGTGCGAATTAGATAAAGAATCTGCTCCAAACGGTGTTAGATGCTATGACTTTGCTTGGTTTAATAAGCAGCAGCCTAGGCCAGACCCATTTTCTCATGAAGGAAAAGAACTAGCTCTTTCAAAATTATCCAAAGGAGAATACACGCTTGCAATGATAGACACTTTTCTGAATGCATACTCCCAAGCAAGAAGTTGCGTTCTTCTCCTAGATGAGCCTGAGCAGTCATTATCCATAAGGAATAGGACAAAATTAGTTCATAGGCTGGAAGATTATACGCATAAATACCATCACCAGCTATTTATTGCTACCCATGCTATAGAATTTCTTGAATTGCCAATGACAAATGTGATTTGCTTTGATGATAATCCTGCCAAATCATATAGACGAGAGGATTTCAACCTCCAATCCTACATTAAAGGATGACCTGCATATATAAAGCGTAGGATATAGGTTCAAGGACATAAAGTATTTTGCTGGCAGGCAAATATTTAAACTACATGTGCAACAAGCACAATGTAAGAGTATGCGATTAGGAAGCTCGCCAAATTGGCAGATAGGCGCAAGGCTCTGCGCCAGGCCATCACTGGCAGTAGAAGAATTATGTTATTTGCAAGGCAAAATGGAACGGCCAGGGTTGCGCTGCTGGCTACCTCAATGCTGTAAAATCATATCGGCCAAAGGAGGAATAATATAGCTTGAGTTTAGCAAGATCTCCCGGAGCGGCTCATATCCCAGCCCTTTGCCTGACCAATCGCATGCTTCAAAGAAGGCGTATTCTGCCATCCCTTCCAAAGAAAGAGGCCCGATGGAATTGTATTCTGTCTCTTTGCTTGGCAAAGTTATGCATGAAAGGACATAAAATCCTTCTTTTGCAAGGCAGAGTGTATTTTGTACCACAGCGCCTGGCCGGTCCGGCAAATCTCCCTGCCTCAACCCCAATTTGTCAATGTCATGATGCAGAGCCAGCACCTGGCCTGGTCCAAGTTCCGCCTGAATATCCCTGAACATGGCCTGAGTAGCTTCATATTCCGACTTCAATCTGTCTGCATACTCCCTAAGTTCCCTTAATCGCTCCTCGAAATTATCCTGCATGCCAGATTTAGGAAAACAAAAGAGTATTTAAACCGATTTGAGATGGGATGGGAACTGGTGCTATGTCTGGATAGTCCAAGGGTTTTTTGTTTGGAGATGAGTTACTTTTATTAAATTACTACAATTTTCTACCCTCAAATGGAACTCACTCCTGCCATGATGCAGTATATGGAGATAAAGAAGAAGCACAAAGACTGCATTGTCTTCTTCCGCATGGGTGACTTCTACGAGACTTTCTACGACGATGCAAAGGTGACTTCTAAGGCTCTTGATATCGCGCTCACAAGAAGAGGGATAAAGAATACAGAGCGTGAGATACCACTGGCAGGCATCCCCTATCATAGCCTTGACACATATCTTGCAAAGATGATAAAACAGGGATTCAAGGTAGTCCTCGTCGACCAGATAGAGGACCCGAAGCTGGCCAAAGGATTGGTCAAGAGGGATGTTGTCAGGATAGTGACTCCTGGCACGTATATGGAGACAACTAGCAAGGCGAACAACTTCGCATGCGCGATATTCCCTGCAAAAGAAAAGGTCGGCGTCGCCTTAGCTGATCTTTCCACAGGAGAATTCTACACATTTGAAAGAGATGATCTGGCATCTGCCCTCCAGGACATACAGAAATTCCCGGTGAGCGAGGTCATGCTGCCCATGAGCTATGAGAAGGCGAGCATCACCAGCGAGCTGAAAGAATACAGATTATACCTAACTTATATCAGCGACATCGAGTTCTACCACCAGAACGCTCAAGAGGCTCTGACATCACACTTCAAGGTGCACAGCCTTGACGGCTTCGGGCTGAAGGCAAAAGAGGCTGCTGTCTCTGCAGCAGGAGCGCTCCTGTCATACTTACACGAGACGCAGAAAAGCCGCCTTGGCCAGATATCTCATATCAGCTATTACTCTGACAAGGACCATCTGGCTATGGACCAGGTGACAATCAGGAACCTGGAGATAGACGGTACAGAGAAAAGCCTTTTTTCTCTCCTTGACAGGACAGGGACAGCGATGGGAAGCAGGCTGTTGAAACGGACATTGATATCTCCTCTCACTGACTCTGCAAGGATACTCGGAAGGCATGCTGCTATAGAGGAGCTCTGCGGAAAGCAGTTCCTGCTAGAAGAGCTGAGGGAACTATTGAGGAAAGTCGGGGATATAGACAGGCTGACAGCGAGGATCTGTTTCGGGAACGCGTCTCCCCGAGACCTCGCAAACCTCCAGGCATCTCTCTCCCTCATACCGGATATAAAGAAGATACTCACTGATATGGATTCTGAGCTCCTGACAAAGCTCGCAGAAATAGAAGAGAACCATGATGTCGCAGAGGAGATAGACAAAGCTATCTGCGACGAGCCGCCTATATCCATGAATGAAGGCGGGTTCATAAGGGATGGCTACAACCCTGAGCTTGACAGGTACAGGCTGATTGCGCATGACGCTAAAAAACTCCTGTTGAAGATAGAGGAAGAGGAGAAACAGAAGACAGGGATAAAATCCCTCAAGATAAGGTACAACCAGGTGTTCGGGTATTATATCGACGTGACAAAGCCTAACCTCGATATGGTCCCTGCGCATTTCGTAAAGAAGCAGACACTCGTGAATTCCGAGCGATTCATAACTGACGAACTAAAGAAGCTTGAGGACGAGATACTAAATGCCCAGGACAGGATGATAGATATCGAGAAGGCGCTGTTTTCTGCGCTTATCGAAAAGATAAGGGCTGTCTCAAAGAAGATCCAGCTGTCATCAGACAAGCTTGCTATGCTGGATATGCTGTGCGCCTTCTCCATCGTCTCTCTCAAGAGCTCCTATGTCAAGCCGACAATAGATGATTCAAAAAAGCTGATCCTGAAAAAAAGCAGGCATCCGATTGTTGAAGTCATGTCTGACTTTGTCTCAAACGATGTATCGATTGACGAAGAGAATAGAGTCATGATAATCACAGGCCCTAACATGGCTGGAAAAAGCGTCTTCATGAAACAGGTCGCCCTCTCTGTCGTCCTGGCCCAGGCAGGCTGTTTTGTGCCTGCAGACAGCGCGACAATAGGGATCGTCGACAAGATATTCTCAAGGACTGGCGCGACGGATGATATCTCTACTGGCCAAAGCACGTTCATGGTCGAAATGACGCAGACAGCGCAAATTTTGAATAATGCGACGGAGAGAAGCCTGATTATACTAGATGAGATAGGGCGCGGGACCAGCACTTTTGATGGCGTTGCGATTGCCTGGGCTGTCGCAGAGTTCATCGCGACAAAGATCAAGGCAAAGACAATGTTCGCGACACATTATCATGTGCTGAATAACCTGGAGAAGCAGGTCAAGGGCGTGAAGAACTACAACATCGCTGTCCAGGAGAAGGAAGACAAGATAATCTTCCTGAGGAAAATCATAGATGGCGGGACAGACAAGAGCTACGGCATCCACGTAGCGAAGCTGGCAGGCATGCCTACTGAGGTTGTCGATATATCAAGGAGGATCCAGTTCAAGCTTGAGCAGGAAGACGACATCTCTGAAAAGATTGTCGTCGAGACCAGGAAGAGGAAAGAGAAGGACAAGATAAGGCGCGATATAGAGGAAGTCGACAGGCTGATCAAGAGCAGGCAGAAGACACTTGACGAGCTCTAAAAGAAAGTTCTGGTTAGGTTTATATATAAAATGGTTCTGGTCCCCTGCATGGACATATTTTTTCCATCAGACAAGAGCTATGCAGGCATAGACTTCGGATGCGCGAATGCTGAAAGACTAATATGCCTTGCAAGAGCTAACGCCGGAAAAGAGTATCTTGGTATAGATGTGGACAAGCCAGACTTCCTTGGACTGCCAAGGAATATAGATTTTTTTGTTGGTGCTGCGGAGCAGGTGCTGCCAGAACTGAAGAAGCCTGCTTCCGAGATATACATGGACTTCTTCCTGAATGGTACACAAAACAGATCGTTGATACTTGATGAACTGCAGCCACACCTGAAAAAGTGTTCAGCGGTATATATCACAGAGACCGCTGCAATCACGCCGCTGCTTGTAGGTGAGCTCTATATGGCAGGATATGAAGTTGCAAGGATAGGCCCATTGGCATCTATGCCCAGCGCGTTCTTTACACACTCTGCTCTGAGATATATGAAGCTTGACTCTCTTGCCAGGCAGAACCAGGAAGGAAATGTAGATAAAGAAAAGATTGAAGGATATGACATACATAAATGCGGCAGCATGCAGGTATGGCTTCCAAAAGGCTCAGATTATGCAATACCTGATCCATACAGTGGGCTGAAGGATTCATTTCCAAGGCACTTGCCTTCATGGGCAGAGAATGATTGGATAGAGCAGATAACAGAAATAACGCCTATCACGATGATTGCAAGGCTGAAAAGGCCGTAGCTGATATTAATCTAAGAGGCTCTTATCTGTTTTTAGGGAGTTTCTTTAAGACCATGTCAAAAACAGTCTGGACACCCATCCCTGTGGTCTCAAGGACTAGGTCATAGTTCTCCTTTTTCCTGAAGTCAAAAGAATACAGCTTCATCCATCTTGTCCTGTTTGTATCTTCCCTTAGCATGATCTTATCAACGGCATCCTTGTCATCCTTATATTTCTGAGGTTCCCTTAATAATACGCGGTGAGCCCTCTCTTTTATGTCTCCGTCCATAAAAACCTTGAAGGCATGCGGTATAAAGCATGGTGCAAGCCAGCCGTCTATGACAAAATCATCCTCTTTTTTTCCTAGAGTTCGCTGGCGGTCATCTACCATCCTGTCTATGCTCGGGTCCTTTTTCTCAAGCTCGCCAAGCTCTTCGATTGTGATGCCTTTCTCCTTCGCTATCTCTCTCTGGAAATCTCCTGATGAATAGTGCCTGTAACCGAGTTTTTCTGCAAGCATCTTTGCGATTGTGCTTTTGCCAGAGCCTGCTGTGCCTGAGATTGCGATGATCATACCCGCTTAAATCTAATGCTAGGTTAAATATTTGACGGCGCCCTGCTTAGGTTTATATATAACGAGTTTGCCTTCCGAGATATGGACTTGCTTTCTCTCTTAGGGATAAACCATATCCCTAAAGGATACCATAGACCTGTGACTACTGAAAGCTACAGGATAGAAGAAGAGCAGCCTAGATTTCCGGTACTGTCTGATCGCGTAATTGATGTAGGATGCTCAAATGGCGCCTTAACGAACTGGATAAGAAGTAAGTACCCTATGATAACTTATCTCCAAGGAATAGACATTGATAATAAACTTGTTGAATCCGCTAAAGCGCAATATCCAAATGTATTTTTCACTTGTGGAGATGGATACTATAATCTATTAGGACAGATAAACGGAATACCTGCTGATTATATCCTCATGATGAATCACATTGGTTGGAAAGCGCGCGAACTGGCATATCATTACGGAGAAGAGGGTTTAGAAGATTTCGTCGCCTCTCCTCACCAAGCCCTTAAAGAAGGTGGGCATTTGATAATCACTCGCGCGGAAGCAAGGCTAGTGTGCAAGAAGACCGGAAACAGGTTTGATGTCGTTGAATTTATCCCTTATTTTGCAGAGGAGTCTTTCCCGGATATGACTTTACTCAGAAGAACTATAGAAAACGCAAAGTTCTAGCAAGATATAAATAAGGGCAGGGATTATTAAGCTGCATGCATACGATAGTACTGTCTGTCGGCGGCTCGATAATCGCGCCAGATAAGCCAGACCATTTCTTCCTCGCTGAACTAAAAAATTTTGTCATAAAGAACATTAGCAGCCACAGGTTTGTGATAGTCTGCGGCGGCGGCAAGACAAACAGGTATTATAATGACGCCGCATCCAGAGTCTCTAATGTAGCTCCAGAGAACCTGGACTGGCTCGGCATCATGGCAACAAGGCTGAACGCAGAGCTTGTGCGTGTTATATTTGGGGACCTGGCACATTCCAAGGTGATAATCGACCCGACAAAAGCATTGAAATCCGCAAAACCCATTATCGTGGCTGCTGGATGGAAACCAGGGTGGTCGACAGATTACGTCGCTGTCCTCCTGGCAAAGAGACTTGGGGCAGAGACTGTTTTAAACCTGACTAACATGGACTATGTCTACACAAAAGATCCAAATATTGACTCGACTGCAAAGAGGATATATGACATAACATGGAAAGAATATAGGAAACTTATCTCTTCTAAATGGAGCCCGAGGCTCTCGACACCATTTGACCCTATCGCAAGCAAGGAAGCTCAGAAATCAAGACTGAGGGTGGTTTCTTTGAGAGGGACAAACTTTTCTAACCTTTCTAGATGCCTCGCAGGCAGCTCGTTTGATGGCACAGTCATACATCCTTGACTAGTTCTTGAGGACATAGGTGGTTAGCACTCATCAATAGTCGATACTATAGAAATATTTATAAACCACCAATCCAACAATTCTTGTCATGGGTGGGATGATGGGTAAATTACTGGTATTTGCTATCTTGTTTTCGTTAGTCAGTCTCTCATGTCTGGCCGAACTGACTGCTGATGCTGAGATTGTCGAGCAGAGCATATATCCGGACCAATCTGCAAGATTCACAATCACCATAAATAACCCTGACAAGATTGAAAAGATATTGACAGTCTACTCTACTGAAGCTGAGTGGTATGCTGAGACAGACCCGTCTATTATAAGGGTTGGGAAAGAGTCATCTCTTGACCTGAAGCTGAAGCTTATGCCAAATGCCTGGGCACAGTTCGGTGCACAGGCTGTTGAAGTGTATATTGATTCGTCTGCCGGAGACAGCATATCGATGCAGGTCCCGGTATATCTGAAGAGATACGGAAGAGAGCATAAGGATTTTGAGCCATCTGTAGAACTGAAGGTGACTTTCCCAGCAACAATAGACCCAAGAGGCCCTATCCCCTTAGAGATATATATGAGGAACAGGAACGGCCTGTCCATGGAGAGCCTTGACATCTATGTGATGAGCAGGCATTTTTCAGACCACAAAACAGTGAAGCTGGACTCTGTCGCTGAAAGAAAAGAAAGCCTGACCTTGTACTTAGACAGCTTAACTCCTCCAAGCACTGAAGACCTGACAGTCAAGCTGATGTACAACAACAAGACTGTGAATGAAGAGGCTATAGAATATTCTGTCCTTGGTTTCTCTAATATCTCAACAAGGGAAGATACGATAGAGGAGCTTTTCAAGAAAGTCGTTGAATACAATGTCAAGAATATAGGGAACATTGAGAACAAGGAGACATACAGGATAAAGACCTCTTTCCTGAGATCCATATTCACCAAGACTATGCCCAAAGCCGGCATGGCAAAAGAAGGGAAAGAGCCTTACCTTGAATGGCAGCTCGGCCTTGCACCGATGGCTGAGACTAAGCTGGTTGTGACTGAGAATTATAGGCCTGTCATCTACGGAGTCTTGATTGCGCTGATCATGGTGATGATATATTTCCTATACAGGAGCCCGGTTGTTGTCAAGAAAGATGTCATCGTGACAGGATCAGACCCTCACGGCATATCAAAGATGAAAGTCCTTATACACATAAGGAACAGGAGCCAGGACCTGGTCGAGCATATCAAAGTGACTGACATGATACCTTCTATCGCAGATATGATACAGGAAGAGAACCTTGGCTCGCTTGCCCCTGAAAAAGTCGTCAGGCATGACAAGAAGGGTACAATCATAAAGTGGGAACTGGAAGCCCTGGAGCCATTTGAAGAGAGGATAATAACATACAGG
>JAAXVZ010000255.1 GCA_013335235.1 Nanobdellota archaeon
GTATGACTCCGATTTCGTCCGCGAAGAATACCGGACCATTGTCAATATCGAACTTTATCTTGTCCTTTTCCATAGTGCATCAGGAAAAGATAAATGAGAATGAGTTATTAAATTAGACCTTCTCCTTCTTTTTCTTCGGCTCAGCCATCTTCTTTGTTATCAGGACTTTCTCCTTGCATTTGTCGCAGGAGAAGATGACTGCCTCGACGCCCTGTGTCTTCTTCTTCTTATATGGGACTGAAGTTTCTCCAGAGAATCCGCAGTGCGGGCAGGTATAGATGATCTCTGCAGTCAGTGTATCTTCATACTCTGCCTTGTCTATCTTATGGCTGCATTCTGTGCAGATATAATATGATGCCCTGATCTTGATCTTCCCTTTTTCTGAGGGTTTTGCCATCATACCTTTCTTGCAGGCAGGACACGCAGTCCTTCTTGCCCAGGCGATGACCTTGCCTGAGTCTATGTTCCTGTTTGTCCAATAAACAACTTCATCCATCGAATCCGGAATTTTAAGTGCCATGAAATCACCAAGGAAATGCAAGAGCAGGTGGCTTAAATAGGTTTGGCTAGCCCTGCTCAATAGGCATATAAATTTGCATTCAATCCAAAAAAACATGCCATTGCAAGACATTGCAGACTCATTAGTCCATAGGAAGGGTTATAGAGGCAATGCTCGAGCAGATCTTGGATATGGGCTTGTTGCCAGCTATGAGTGGCATGAAAGCAACGCCGAAAGAGCGAATCTTGTATCTATCTGCCAGGACAAGAGGACTGTCGCGTTTTTTCATTTCACAGGACCAAAGAAGGTTGCTGCCCCTGTTCAGTTTTATATGACCCGATCCTGCTTCTCTCTTGACGCAAGGGTCAATGAGCGTGCTGGCGCCCCAAGCCACCTAAGCCTGTATGTAGACACTGAGTTCAGGGAGAAATCAGGGCATTACAAAGGAGTCAGCCATTGCCTGCTGAGCCTTGGGCTAGGGATAGCAGATGCGCTTAATGAAGAGAGAGATAACATCCAGAAGCACCTGTTCATGTTCCAGACAATATCGGCAGGACTCAAATCTTCTTTGAGAAGATACGAAGGTTTTGATATGACCGGCATCAATGCCGCTGCGTACCTGCCGCAAGCCATCAAGCCTATCTCTTTAGCTCAATTGAGATAGCCTTATCCAGCACGCGGATGTACCTGGGGCATTCTGTATATTCTAATTTATTGCTCACGCAGTATGCAAGCAGCTCTTCTTTCTCCTTGTCTGTTGAATACATTACAATGACATTGAATCCTTTTGAATCCCTTTGCAGGATATCATATCGCAAGAGGTCTTTCTTCACTTTTTCCTGCAGAGCGAATATGTGTCTGGTTTTGTCTTCTAATTTAGCCAATTCTGCAAGAAGCTTCTCTTGAAAATCATTTACAGGCCGCTTGTTCTCTGCCCTGAAAAAATCCCTATACTCCTTGTCAAAAGCGAGGAAGCCACCATAGCCGACTTCAACAGGCTTCCATTCTCCGAAGCTGCCCAGTATTATGTCTCCATGCTTCGCAGATTCTGTCCCTATGCTCCCTGATGCGTCGTTTATCAGGAATGCGCCTCTTGACTCGCAGATACTTGTAATTTCACCCATATTTTTCTGCAGCGCATAATAACCTGGCATCGAGTTCACTAGCAAGATAGATTTTTCATCTAATCCGGATAGGTCTTCTAACCTGATAATCCCATGGTCTGTCGCAAATGAGATCATCTCAAGCTTCAGTTTCCTGCCATACTGACCATATGTTATCCATCCTCCCTGGTCCTGCATGAAAAGCCTTGACTTGCCAAGAGACACAGCTAGCTTTAGCGCAAGGAGTATCGCTGTGTTTCCCCTGTCTGCGAAAAAGACATGCTTCTTAGAAACAAGCTTTCCTATCTCCTGCGAAGCTTTCTCCATCATCTCATACCTCATAGATCTTCTTTATGACAGACTCTATATCCGGGTTTGCTACGTTTATATCTTTTATATTCTTCAATTTCAGTATCTGGTCCATGACTGCCTGTATCTTATTCTGCTTCAGGTCGACCTCGAGCTTGAGGCTCATCCCTTCTTTTGTCGCTCTGATGCCTTTTCCAAAGACACCTGTCTCAATGCTTGCAGACGAGGAAAGAGTGACATCGATTATCTTGATATCAAGGATATCCTTCTTCAGGGCAGGAAGAGTGCCGTCAAAGACGATCTTGCCTTTGTTTATCACAACCACTTTCTCGCACAGATTCTCTATATCATCCAAGTCATGTGTTGTCAGTATGAACGTTGTCTTCTTCTCCTTGTTCACCTTCTTGATGAACGAGCGGATCTTCTCTTTTGATATTATGTCTACG
>JAAXVZ010000256.1 GCA_013335235.1 Nanobdellota archaeon
TTGATTCTTGAGAATTATACGCTAAAGCTTACAGCACTGAGAAACTATCAGAACTGACGACTTTGTAGACGGAGGACTAGCACCGCAGGTGCAATGGACTTGGGAGGATTCTCAAGACTACGTCGAAAGGGGCTTGAGCGCCGGAGCGCGAAACCCCTCGTCCCCCAGGGTGACGAGACGCTGATGGACCTGGGAGGATTTGAACCCCCTCTAACCGGTATCCACAAGATGCATATGCTCGATTTCTCTCATCGCTTGCATCTTCCGAAGCCGATTGTGCTATCCAGGTTACACTACGGGCCCGCTCTCGTCTTTAAATATGTGGGGCTTCCGTAGGAATGCCGCACCTGCTCGATCCAACGTGATAAGGTTGGCTAGGTTGCAATACGGGCCCGCTCATTTAACAGGCAATCTAGAAATCAGCCTGTCTTATAAGATTTGTGGAGAAACAATCAGCAAAAATACCCTATATCCCTGGAATCACTTGATCTTGCCCAGGAAAATCTCGATTGTCGAGACACGGACCAGTTTCCCTTCCTTATTCTCGAACTCTTCAGAATCTATCCTGACATCCTTGATATCTGCCTGCCCCTTAAGGAAACGCTTTATGGCAACTTCAGATACATCGACTGCCCTGGAGATGAATTTTCCACGGGCTTTCACAATGACCTCATCAGCACCCTTAGTGGTGAACTGCATGACGACACCTGTGACATAGTTCATGAACGGCTTCCCGCCAATGAAGATGCTGCTGTCGTCAGTCATCATGGTTATTGCACCTTTCTTTTCACTGTGAACCTTTTGCTTTAACTAATCTAGTGACATAGCCAGTGATTATGTTCCTCAGCTTCTTTGAAGATACCTGCAGATGGCTAGCAACAATAGGTTTGTTCTCAGAAAACTTGTCAGAAAACTCGCTAAAGTGATTGTCAATTAATTCTTCAGTTGCCCTTTTGATTGGTTTAGTCTTGATTCTTCCCATAAATGCCCTGAAAACGCGGTATATTTATAAATATTTTGAATAGATAGAACCTTTAACCAGGAGATCTCCTAAGATTATAATTTTCAAGATACAAATTTTAGCTGTATTCATTGCCCTATGTGATGTCTGAAAAGCGTTTTACAAGCATAAAACATATATATACTTACTATTACCACCAAGAGATAGTAAATATAAAATGAAAGATAACTTTATTTTTGTAGCTGGAACAAGACCAGAATTGATTAAGATAGCCCCTATCTTAAAGCTGCTGTACTCCAAAGGATATCACCCCCATCTGATACATACAGGCCAGCATTGGGATAACTCAATGGCTGCCAACATAGAGGCTGAATTGGGAATAGAGAAGCCAGAATACCAGCTGAAGACTGGAGAGGCGCTTAAAGGCGGGTCATTCTATGAACGGCTAACTTATATGGGCATGGAAGTCCGCCAGGCGATTAAGGAGATACAGGAGAATAATGGACACTCACAGGGAATAGTGCTTGTGCAAGGAGATACATTGTCAGTGATGGCCGGAGCGATTGCAAGCCAGCAATTCGAAGAATTGCATCTTGGACATGTTGAAGCAGGATTGCGAAGCAGAGACTATAGGATGCCAGAAGAGCATATAAGAATAATGGTAGACCATATGTCAGATGTTCTTTTTATCCCTACAGACAACGCACTGGCCCAGATACAGCTTGAACTGAAAGAAGGATGGATTACAGGAAAACCCTATGTTGTCGGCAATACTGCGGTTGATATAACGCTTCAGAATGCTGAGAGGGTCAGGAAAGAAGGCATCGGTGCAGGAATCCTGCAAAAATATGGCCTTCAAAAAGGGGATTATGTATTTATGACCCTGCATAGAGCGGAAAATATAAGCGATCCTGTGACCTTGGATACAATCATGCAAAATGTCCTGAGGATGCAGAACGCCACTGACAAAAGAGTGCTATTCAGCGTGCATCCTAATACGCTTGGAAAATTTGTTGAATACGCCTCAAAAGGATATACCTATATGCTTGATCTAATCCCCCCTATGGAAACATATGGTATTGAAGATGCTGCAAAGCTGATAGAGAGATACCCTGTTCTTGAAAAGAGGATTGCTGCAGAAAATAATAACTATAGCGTCATACCAATACCTGCAGTAGGCCCTTTAGAATGTGTTTATCTCCAATCCAATGCTGCTGCAGTAGTAACAGATTCCGGCGGCCTTCAGGAAGAGTGTTGTGTTCTGGGAACTCCATGTATCACATTGCGCTTCAATACTGAACGACCTGTAACACTTCGTGAATACGGAGGTGCAAGTGTCCTGACGGGAAATAATATTGACCGGATAAGGGCAGAGTATCATCGGGCTGT
>JAAXVZ010000257.1 GCA_013335235.1 Nanobdellota archaeon
TGATCGATACGACCATGACAGGGGAGATGATCCAGAAACGATTGTAATAGACCATTTCGGGTGAGCCGGGAAACACAATGGAGTTGAGAATGGCAAATGCAGAGAACAGAATGGTCTCCTTCCAGTCCTGAGCATATGGTTTCAGCTCCTTTATCGCGAGCCTGTTGTATATGAAGAATATCACCAGGGTGAACAGGACCGAATTCAGGAAGTCTGTCTTCGACAGTCCCGTCAGGAAGCCTATATAGTACTCGTCTGATAGCTGCAGGTAGTCGACAAAGAACTGGGTGTGCCTGAAGAACAGGAATACAAAAAGGTATGCGCTGATGACTGCAAGCGCCAGTATGCCTGTGCGGATGACAAACTCTTTCATGCCTTTACTTATTTCCATTTTTCTTTTGCACCTTATCCTTAAATAAAAATGTTTTCGCCTTCACTATCGCTAGCTTGATCAGCAGCATGGCAAGCAGGCATGACACGATCGTAAGCTCAGCATAGGCAAGGTTTGTGTAATTGAGCCCTCCTGTTGCAGCTGCCTGCGCTTCATCATATCCGAAATACACACCTATTATTATATCTATTATTATAGAGAAGATGACTGACATCAATAGCTTCTCCAGGAGTTTCATCTCAGAGAAAAGCAGCATCACTATAAGGAACCCTGGCAGGAACAGCGCTGCCAGCATCCCCACCGCCAGCTGCAGCGGGTCAATCATCACGCATCACCCAGAAGTGGACGCCAATCGAATCATTCGCTGACACATTGGATGTGCCGGATAGGTCTACAAAAATCTTCCCGAAGTCAAAATCCTGGCTGACAGAGAAAGTATTATGGAATATCAGCTCTTCTCCAGGCTGCATGATTATATCGCTCGGATGCCTCTCATGATATACTACCCTTAGCTCGCAGGGGTCATCCTTTGTCTGGAATCTCTTATATACCGTGTCTGTCCTTAGGTTGATTGTGCCTAGGTCTGTGTAAGTGTTCCTGGAGCCTACAAAGAAATGGCCGTCGGATGTGTTCACGCCAGTTATCGAATATATGTATCTCCCGTCAAAATAGAAGGAGGATTTAGAGCCGTTGATGCTGAGGCCCAGCGAATGCGGCAGGGTCATGTTTGTCAGCATGTTTATCTCGACAGTCGAGAATGTGCCTTCCCTGAAGCCGGATATCACTAACTTGTTCGACCTTTCCAGCACATGCATTATAAGGAGTTCCTGGCCGTCTATGCCTTCAAAACCGATTTCCATGACCCTTGCACCGTCAAGGGCCTGGTAGCTGTAGTCTATCGAGCCGTTTGTCTTGTTCACGATGGAAGTGGATGGGGTGTTGAACACAAGCCTCCTGTCAGGGATGAAAGGGTTCGTTATCTTCACCCTGAAATCGCTCGAGTATATAGTTATGTTCCGCGTCGCATTCCCGCTTGTGTTTGTCATGTTGCCGGGCATGAGCTCGCGGGAGAAACTGCCAAGGCCAAGAGAGGTCTCAGAGCTTTCATGCATGATCTCGTCTATCCTGAAGCCATCCTGCTGCTCTGTCGCAACCTGCTGCCTTGTCCTCTGAGTCTCGAGCTGCAGGTCACAGAACATCAGCACTCTCGGGTCAGCGCAGCCAGCATCATGCTTCTTTATTGATATTGTCGAGAGATAGAGGAAAGTATTCTTCATGTAGACATCAAAAGTCCCGTTCCTGTAATCATTGGGAAGGTCACGCACAAATACAGTAGTATTGTCTATGAACATCGTTATCTTCCCCATGCTTATGTTGAAGACCACTTCCTCCTGTGTCCTGTTCGACTTGAGCGGGTTCCTTATCTCGTCTATGACTATCCCGTTTTCGTCCGGCCTGAGGAAATATGAATTATTCCTTGTGACCATGACAGCCCATTTCTCAGAGAATTTAAGTATCAGCGCGCCCCTGTCTCCGACAGGGAGGATGCCTTCCATGAACCGGATCTCATAATCATCCCAGTCTATCCTGGATTCCTCATTGTCCTGGGTATACAGGTGGTAGTTCACCTGCTGTTTCAGTACAGGTATCTTCTCGACAGCCTTTGTCAGGTTCCTCTCTTCAAGATATAGCTTTAGCGCATGCTGATTTGGAACAATCAGTGCAACAGTATAAGGTTTCTGATTATTATAGAGCATGCACTGATCGATATATTTGGATTGTTGCGAGATTGCTTCCTCAATTCCTTCAGGACTGAATTTTTCCCCGTCATCGGCGATAAGCAGACTCTTAAACCTTCCGAGGACATAAAGAAAGCCATCTTCAGTCATATAACCCATGTCTCCCGTATAAAGCCAACCCTCTTTTATTGCTTCGCGGGTTGCAGCTTCATTTTTCCA
>JAAXVZ010000258.1 GCA_013335235.1 Nanobdellota archaeon
GAAAAACATAATAATAAAGATGCAATGCGTATATGGAATGAATCTGCAGAAAATGACAAAGACAACGCATTGAGACAATTAATGAAAACGCTTGAGGCCGTTAATGATAAACTAAAGGAATTCAGGGCATTCTATGTTAAAGAAGTCATGCCAAAAATGAATGCTCCAGCAGTTTTATAATCAGGAGGAAAAAAATGGTACAAACCGCAAGTGCACAAGATTTGCTCAGAATACTTGATGAGATTATTGCAGAGACTGACCGACCAGTTCAACATGAGAGTATTAAAAGATCTCCTTTCCAGGTTGAAGATCATGGTCAGGATAATGAGAAAAAGCATGCAATTGGTGAACTCCAGACAGTCAATAATGAGATAGAGCTACTGAACCAGGTAGCAGAGCAGCTGAAGGAAGATTGCAAGAACTTCTCTCAGAAAGAAAAGGAGTTCAAAGATGCGATTCCACAACTGAAGAAGAACATCCGCTCTGTGGAACTTCATTGGAAGGGCATTGCACATCATCACCAGGAAGGTGCAAGGATATCCGAAGAGCTTGTCACATTAAGAAATATAATAGACAAGCTTGATATGAAACTAGGCGGAGAAGGGTTGGCGAAACATCTTCAAGAGGTAGTAACTATCTCTGGCGGTGCCCTACAGCTGCTTAGGTAATTCCAAACCTTTATATACCCTTTTTCTCTTATCTTTTTTAGTAAAGAGGTGTTTAGATGCAGATATTACTAAATCAGAAACCGACTAATCCTATTGTTGTCTCAGGTTTCCCAGGTTTCGGCCTGATTGGAACTATAACAACAGAGTTCTTGATCGAGCACTTGCAGGCAGAGAAGATCGGCAGCTTTTTCTATGACGAGCTTCCGGCGACTGTCGCAATCCACAAAGGGAAACTGGTCGACCCTATGGGTGTATTCTACGCAAAGGAAGCGAACCTTGTCATATTGCACACTATCTTGAATTCAGTCGGCCAGGAATGGAAGCTGACAAACTCCATCCTTGAGATGGCAAAGACAATGGATGTGAAAGAGATAGTCTCCATCGAGGGTGTCTCATCACCCCAGGTCACAGAGTCTCAGAAAGTGTACTATTTCACAAATGACCCTGTGAAAGAGGAGGCCTTGGCAAAACAGGGGATTGAACCGCTAAGGGAATCTATAATTGTCGGTGTCTCAGGCGCGCTCATGCTCAGGTCAAAATGCCCGCTAACATGTTTCTTCGGAGAGACAAAGTCAGAGCTTCCGGACTCGAAAGCTGCCTCGAACATAATAAAGGCGCTTGATGCGTATCTTGGCCTGAAGGTAGACTACGCTCCGCTCTTGAAGCAGGCAGAAGAATTCGAGTCCAAGTTCAAGAATATCCTAAAACAGAGCTCGCTTGCGACAAAAGACCGGGACAGGAAGCAGATGAGCTATCTGGGTTAGTGTTCTCTTTAGCTAACCTTATTTTATACTATTCTGAAATAATGTAAGAATTATCTCTTTCTCTTCTTGCTCACTACCTTCTTAGGCGCAGCAATAGGTTCAGGATCTTTTATTTTGGCAGCAGATACATCAGCGCGGACATCATCATCGACTTTCTTTATGTCATGCTCAATCCTGTCCAGGAATTTCTCTATATCAGCATATGACTTTGGTTCCAGTGCCCTGAAAACAGAGGAGATGAAAACAAATATCAGGACACCCAGGAGCATCGCGACTGCTGTCTCAAGGAGATTCAGCAGATCACCTGAAGCAAGCATCTCACCATATACCAATGTCACTGCAAAATAGCTGTAGAGCAGGAGGAGCGCCTTCACAGAGAGATTCCAATATGATTTAATCGGCAGCTTGTGGAAGAAGTCCAGATACAGCACGAGCAGTGTAACAATACCAAACAGGATTGTCACAGCAATCTTTGCAGGATAGGCGCTGGCAGTAAGGAGATAGCCTAAGAGATTGAATGCGATGAAAAGCATGAATATAGATGTCTCCATTGATTTATGGTTTCCCAGGTTCTCTCTAGGATACCTCTTGAAATACATATCCATTATGCCTATAGTGAATACTGCAGGAAGCATGATATAGAGTATCTTCGGATATACGACAGGAGCATAGATGAACTCCAGGAGCTTATGCAGGGTATTCCACAAGGATTGCTCGATCATAGCTTTATTTATTCATATCTGGTATATATAAATTACAATATGAACCAGCTGTTCAAAATATCCGTAATGCCACAAAATTGAAAATTTACAACAGTTAATTTTGGTTTGGCATTGGCGAAGCAAACCCTGGTCCCTATACCTAAGTGTAGGGTTCAGGTTTGCGAAGCAGGATATTTTGAAC
>JAAXVZ010000259.1 GCA_013335235.1 Nanobdellota archaeon
TACTGTTGGTCTTCGTCCCGCTGACCACTTTCTGCGCAGGCAGATCATAGGGGGGCATCATATCGGCGTTATATACGCAGCCGGTAATAATCGGGTGGTCGGGGTCCCCCTCGAGGAATTCAACGATGACTTCCTGGCCAATGCGCGGGATATAGATGGTCCCCCACTTCTTGCTCGCCCACGTTTGAGAGACACGGATCCAGCAGGAACTCTTCCTCAAGCTCGACTAATGCAACAAGTTTCTCAGAGAGCTCTTGTCCTTCTATCAGCACAGTGAGGTCATCCCTGGTCATTTGTGAGAGGGATCTGTCTGCTGAAGATAGGTATTCCAATGCATTAGAAAGATCTGTAAAGTAATTTGCGTAGATCATTGTTTTGCCACCATTATCTTTTCCTGTGGAAGGGGAGTATAAGGAAGCTTCCAGAATGGCTGGCCGAGACTATCTGTTGCGCTGCGGATCCCTGCCAGGAATGTCCAGAGGAAATAGCTTTGGCCTGCTGCTGTATCAAAATCAAACTGAGGCAGGTCTGTCCTTATAGATATCACTGGGACTTCTATGTGCTCTATCCATGGATCAATGTAGCGCTGATAGTCCTCTGCCATCTTGTGGTATCTAGATAATGGAAGCTTCTCACCCCATCCCCTGCCTTCGACCCTTTTCTGGGACACTTCTGGCCTCTCCACCCTAAGCCTTACAACCAGGTCCGGTGATGGCAATGAATTCAGAACAGGTTCTGTCTCCTCAACATATCTAGCATATGTCTTCCCTGTGAAAAGGTTCTCCAGCCCTTTTGCGAACACATAGAAATCTTCCTGGAGGCTCCTGTCTACAAAATAGAATCCAGGTTTCCTCTCTCCTTCAAGACCTGCTGCCTTATCTATTATGGTTCTCTTCTGCTTCGCGAAGTGGGACTGTGCCATATAAATGCTCGGATCCCTTATCTGGCTGTTCTTGCACTCCTTATATCTGTCCCATAGCTTCTTTTCCGGAAGCGGCTCCGTAAATGTAAAAAATATATTGTCTTCAAGCCCAAGATTGCCCAGCCATACCTGATATGCATCAAGAAGATCCAGGAAAGTGGTCTTTCCAGAACCCATCTCGCCCACAATATAGACAAAATAAGGCCTATTCACTAAGTCAGAAATGCTAATAACCCCCATCCTAAAAAAACAAGTGAGAGAGACTTATATTTAAAATTGTCCATTGAAAAACTGGCAGAAAAAATCAGATAATAACTGACTTAATGTAGGCCCTTTCGCTTAAATTCCATCCGCTGTCTTTTATGTTCGCCTGAATCTATCCTATGCACAAGGCCTGAAGTAATATAACGAATGAAAAGGAGAGGCTAAAGCTCTGCAAGCTGGTCTTTGAGAGATGCCAGTATATTCACCGCATGCTTTGCATCTGCGCTGCCCATAGCAAAATTCCCTTTCCCGCCGCCACGTCCATCATAAGATAAGAGCACCTTATTCAGGACAGATGGCGCATCAAGGCCTAATTCAGGGCTTATGTTCAATAAGACTGTTGCGCGCCCTTCCAGCGTGCTGATGAAACATACCACTTTCCCTTTTGCCAGCTCGTTTGATTTATCTACAAGCTGTTTCTTCTCTACATCCTCAACAAGATTATATACTAATGTGAACCTTCCGACATTCTCTTCCTTCGAGAAATCAAGGAGCCTCGCTGAAAGGCTCCTGAACCTTTCCTTATAGCCTTCCACTTCCTCCTTCAATTTCATTATATAGGAAGGGACACTTGCAAGGTCAGACCTTGAGACATATGCTGCCTGCCTCGCAACCCTTGCCATCTCGAAGAAGATTTTCTCAGCAGAGGTCCTGAACCTTATCTCATAGCCCCCTTTTGCAGCAGAGAAATTAGTGATAATGAGGTTACCGATAAAGCCAGTTGTCTTTGCATGCGTGCCGGCACACGCGCTGTGGTCAAAATCCTTGACTTCTAGCACCCGGATATCATCTGACTGTATCCTTTCCAGCTTTATCCTGACTTTCTCAAGCTTATCTGTCTCGCTTTTCTTATAGATATGCTCAATCATCTCCCTGTCTTCAGAGATGATCTTGTTCACTAGGCTCTCAGCCTCAAAAAGCTTTTCCCAGGTAATGTCCTTTGCCTGTATGAAAAGTGAGCTTTCATTCTCATCAAGGTCTATCTTGACAAGGCTTATCTCACCAAGGACTTTTTCCAGGCTCTTGAAAAGGATGTGCTCGCCTGTGTGCATCCTGATGAGGCTTATACGCCTCTCCTCATTTATCTG
>JAAXVZ010000260.1 GCA_013335235.1 Nanobdellota archaeon
CAAGGATAGCAACGCGAACAAGGAGAATTTCTTTTTTTCATTGGACCCAGCTTCCTTTGGCTTGTCTGCTGCCGAGAATATTCCGGATGGCGGCTGGGTGAATAGGTCTGAGTTAGCGATAGCAGAGGAAGGAGGGGAATTCTGGACTGGCGCCTGGACTGCAGCAGATGTTGCAGGACCTGAAGCAACTGGTGTTGAAGCAGACACTTGCTGGGGAGCTGCTGAATTCAAGGCAGGACCTGGCTGCGCTGCCTGGACAACCTGCTGGAGCGTAGGCTCTGGCTTCTCAGGGTTTGCAGGGAATATGGCGTTCGCCTCATTGCAGGCAGACATGACTATATCTGCAGGCCAGCCTACAGAAGTAAGCTGCGCAACTATAGCTGAATCAGCCTGACCGCTCCTGCGCATGTTGACTATATAATCCTTGATATTAGTAACCGGAGCACCCTCTTTTTCCACACATCCGTTATTAGCTATGGGCTATTTAATATTTGCGGTATTCAAAGCTTGCATATCTCATATATTATTATACTTGGACAGCTTGCCAGTCAGTATGCAGGAAGCGATGTTCTATGAGAAAGGTGATAGTGTAAAGTGTGTCCTCTGCCCTCACAAGTGCAGGATATTGGAGGGCCATGCCGGGATCTGCGGAGTCAGGAAGAATGTTTCAGGCACGTTGTTTTCATTAGTCTATGGAAAGGCCGCTGCCTTGCACATAGACCCTGTCGAGAAGAAGCCGTTGTTCCATTTCCTGCCAGGATCAAAGATACTGTCTATAGGGACTGTCGGGTGCAACCTCAAGTGCAGTTTCTGCCAGAACTATGCAATCAGCCAGGAGCATGAAGTGCAGGGAGACATAATATCGCCTATGCACGCTGTTGATATGGCATTGAAAAATGGCTGCGATAGCATTGCGCTCACATATAATGAGCCGACAATATTTTTTGAATACGCGCTTGATATATGCATCGAAGCAAAGAAGAAAGGCCTGAAGACAGTCTTTGTATCTAATGGCTATATCCTTGAGGAGCCGATAAAAGCCCTGAAAGGCAATCTCGATGCGATAAATATAGACCTGAAATCTTTCAGCAACGATTTCTATAAGACTGTGTGCAAAGCCAGGCTCTCGCCAGTCCTCGAAGCGATCAGGGCGTACAAGGAAGCAGGTGTATGGGTCGAGATAACGACCTTGGTGATTCCAGGGCAGAACGACTCTCTCGAGGAATTGGGAAGTATCGCAGAGTTCATAGCATCGATAGACAGACAGATGCCATGGCATGTCACAGGGTTCCATCCAGACTATAACATGCAGGAAGTGCCGCAGACCTCTCTTTCCTCGCTTCAGGCTGCACAGAAGATAGGGAAAGAGAAAGGACTGAAGTTCGTGTACGCAGGCAACCTGATCTCAAAAGACGGAGAGAACACATACTGCCCTGCATGCAAGAAGCTGCTTTTCAGGAGGAGCGGTTTCTCAGTGCTGGAAAGGGTTGAAGAAGGGAAGTGTGAGTGCGGGTATAATCTGCCGGGGATATTTGGATAATAAGAGAGAGTTAGATTCAATAAGGTTTAACTATTAAATTAATAGAGGCGACTTATGGCAGTTTTGAATCATCTGTGCAACTTAATGCCTTCCAATCTCTTATCTTTTTATCGTTTTCTGCTTTTAACTCCATGCATCTTGCATATAATGCGTCACTTGTAACTATTCCTGTGCATCTCATATCAGTCATTTTTTGAACAAGTTCTTTAGATTCATCTGCAAGCTTATTGGCTTCATAAGCACACACATAGTTATTTGTCATTCCACCATTATGCTCCTCTAAGCCGGAATGGCTCAAAACCCAAAAAACACCGATAACAATTGCTAACACGATTATAACACCAATCCAACCATCAAAGGGAGATTCTGTTTTATTTTCTGAAATGTAATTTTTTTTATGTTCACTTAAATAATCAAAAAAATGATTTCTTTTTTTCAAAGGGAGGTCATTTATTATATGCTTAATATTTTTTAAGTCAAACCCATTTGAGGCATTGCATTTTGTGCATACATAATTCAAAGGTTGTCCATTGAATAATTTAGCTGCATGTGAATAAGGCATATTAACAATATTTAGGTACCCACAATTACCACAACTTGCTGAAAAACTAATATTTTCTGTTATATCTATTTTATTTTTTTCAGCCATTAACGTTTTTATACTTTGATTTTATATAAAATTTACTAAATTTTGTTGTCATTAAAGGTTTATTAGAGAGTTTATTATTTTCGCAGAATTATACTTACTCAGAGGATGACTTTATATCTAG
>JAAXVZ010000049.1 GCA_013335235.1 Nanobdellota archaeon
CCCCTTCATTTCAAAACCTTCAGGATTCAGGATGCTGCATTCTTCGCTCTCTGCTTTTTCCAGGCATGCATCGATCGCTTTCTGCTCCATTTCCGGCATGAGAAGCTGTCTTTGTTTATCTGTTAGGTTGGTACTTGGTCTAGTTGGAAGGTTTGATAAGTTGCCTTTCATGGTATTATCTGTTGGGATAGGCTTTAAATCTTTATCTGTGTAAGAGTTTTCTGTATCATTCTCTTGTTGAGTGCAGCCGGAAGTAAGAATTCCGACAAATATGCAAAGTACAATCATATGTAATATGTGTGTATTCATCTGCATCTCCTTTATTTTTATTCAAATATATATTCCAATTCATCTAGGCTATTATGGATCTCAAGCCATCTATCTCTTTTTTTGCTGAATAGGTTCTGCATCTGTGCGAGGATTGACATTTCAAAAAATGGGACTATATTTCCCCAACATCAAAGTTTCCTATCCTTCCGTGCCGCTCACCAAATCCATTTTTCATCATTCCTCTTGGCATCATCCCAGGCATATCTTCAACCATTGTCTCATTTCCAGACCTTGCCTGGCGGATCTCAACCAGCTTCTCAAAATCTTGCTCAGATAGCGCCTGTGCCGATGCTAGTGCCTTGACAGCACCTACATAGGCATCATAATCCCCATCTTCTATTGCATCTCTAACAGCAGCCTCTTTTGACTGCTTTTCAGACCTCTCTTTATGGTCCTTCACAATCTGGTTGAATCTCTCTTCAGTCAATTGTTTTTCCATAAGCTCTTTCCACGTACTATAATCGTTATCTGCAATAGCCTGCTCTAACGCCTGCCTGTCATCTGCATTCTCACCGAACCTGCCAATGAATGCTGAGACTCCGGCGATTGCCATGAGACTTACTGCCAGGACAGCTAGCATAATACCCCTGTTATTCATTTTCATTACCTCCGTTAATCTGCTGTAGATAATGGTGACCCTACCATTTATAAGCATGATTTACCTAGGAGATATATCACAGGTACACATATTTTATATATCCCGAGACATGTTTTAGGCATAGAATGCCGCCACCGCCACCGCAGATGATGCCGCCTTCTTTTATCAGCCAGATATCTGTTGAGCTTGCGTATACAATAATCGCAGTTGTGCTATGCTTTGCGGTCTATCTCAAGACAAAGGAGATATATGACCTCACCAAGTACAATGGGTTAAAGTATTTCAGGCAGGCGTTCCTGTTTTTTGGGCTCTCTAACCTTCTGAGGTTCTTCATTATTGTATTTATGTCTATTTCTATAGCTTTCGACGTTGTCCTTCCAAGGCTAATGATCCCGCCTTTCTTCATAATGCTGACAGGTTACCTTAGCACAATGGCCATACTTTACCTGATATACAGCTCTGCATGGGAACATTTTGACAGGACAAGGCATCAGATTATCGCCCACATGCTCGCGGTCACACTTGCTCTTCTCTCGTTTTTTACGCGCTCGCATGTGACCTTGCTCCTGCTCCAATCGATTCTGCTGATAGCTGCATTAATATTGAATTTCAGTGCAAGGAGCAGCCATATGAAGATAACCCAGACAAGGATTCTGAATATCCTGATATGCATACTCTGGCTCCTGAACCTATTTTTCATTGACAGCAGGCATGCTCCGTTCCAGATAGATATCGCAATAAGGGCTGTTTCCCTTATCATATTCGTGGTCATATACCATAAGGTTTCAAAGTTTGCAAAATGAATACAAAAAGAAGGGAACGCCTTGAGGTCATATACGACCTCCTGGTGATTGTCAGGGATAACCATAATGGAATCAAGCCAACCCCGCTTCTGAGGTATTCTAACCTATCACCAAACAGTTTCTCGGAATACTACCAGGAACTTCTTTCAAAAGGATTCATAAAAGAGTTACTTGACAGCAAGGAAGCGAAATACATAACCCTGACAGACAAGGGATTCAGGTATCTTGAGAAATATAAATATATTCTTGAGATGCTGGATGAGTTTGAGCTTTAGCTGTATTGTTGTTATTATTTTGCATCACACTTTTAAACCTCCCCTGATTTGAAAACCCTATGGATGTAATTATTATTTCTGTGACTAAACGGCTTAACGGCGTCTGCATTGCAGGCATAGGCAAGTATAATACGTGGGTCCGGCCGACCAAGAGAGAAGAGCTGGAGCTAAAGGACATAAAAATTAATGATAAGGAATATATATCTGTAGGAAATGTATATGAGTTCCACTTCTCATCCAAGGCGCCAATACAGTGCCAATCCGAGAACTACCTCATAGACGATTACAGGGAGATAAAATGCAAAGGCACTATGCCAGAGAGCGAAAGAAGGAAACTATTCCATCAGCTATCTGAGAATAGTCTAGTGACATCAGACCAATCAAATAATATTGCAGATATACTGAGAGCAAAGAACAGGTCTATCGTTATGTTTGGTCCTGTCAGGCTGCAGTCAGTCTATCTCCATGCTGAAGAAAATATGAAATGCCCGGAGATATCTTTTTCTGTGGATTCTGTAGTTGTCAAGGGTATCCAAGATAAGACCAACCTGCAGTGCACAGACCTTAAGTTCTGGCAATTTGCAAGGCAGCTTTTGAAAAAAAATGACACCAACTCCATGACTCTTGATGATACTGGGATTAAAAAGTTGCTTGGTTATGACAAGGTTTTTGTCATAGTCGGGCTGACTAAGCTATACCATGGCAAGAACTGGCCTATGATAATTGGTTTGCATATGTTTCCAGACTACTATCAGGCCATAGATTATTCGGATCTTTGATTCCTCTTAGGTAATAATGCTTTAATAGCACAAAGGTTTAATGAAATCTGTCTGATTCACTTGCTACTGCTTGATTTATTTAGAAGATACTCCTTTGCTTTATCTTCCATTATCTAAGAAAAAGAATCCTTACATGAATAGCCCTTATTTTGATAATGTTTTAATACTCTCTTATCTTATTTACTAAGTTATGGAAAAATTCTCTGTTACAGATATAAAAGATAAATCCACATCTCCAGAAACAGCTATAGCAGGGAGAACAGGCCCAGTTAAGATAACCTATTTTGACTATGATGCCTACCACATTGAAGAGAAGAATATAGAGCATGCTGAAGAGTGCTTCAGATTCAGGGACACCAATACAGTCACCTGGATAAATATAGACGGTCTCCAGGATAAGGCACTTATCGGAAAAATATGCAATCATTTCAAGATCCATCAGGTAATACAGGACAATATATTCAATATAGACCAGAGGCCAGATATAGAAGACTGCCAGTCTTATATCTATCTCAGCTTCAAGATGCTTTATTTCAGGGAAGGGGAGATAACTTCAAAGCAGATTAGCCTTATACTATCAAAGAATTTTTTGATATCTTTCCAGGAAGAGGAAGGGGATGTCTTCGGCCAGATAAGGGACAAGATAAGGAATAATCTTGGGAAAATAAGGAAAAACGGCAATGATTTCCTGGCGTATCTCATAATAGAGGCAGTGGTGCACAATTATTTCCATGTCCTTGAAGCTATAGGAGAGGCAATTGATGAAATAGAAGAGGAAGCGCTCTCAGACCCGAGTCCGAAGACATCAAGGAAGATATCAATGCTGCAGAAAGAGATGATCTACCTCAGAAAAGCTGTCTGGCCGCTAAGAGAGGTCCTTATTGCATTTGAAAGATCTGACAACAAGCTTATCAGGAGCGCGACCCGGATATACCTTCGCGACTTATATGAACATGTGGTCCAGGCGATAGAGACATGTGAGATATATCGTGAGACAATATCTTCCATGCTGGAAGTATATGTCTCCAGCATCAGCAATAAGATGAATGATGTTATGAAGACGCTCACGATCTTTTCAGCTATCTTCATACCGTTGACTTTTATCGTTGGTGTATATGGTATGAATTTCAAGAATGTCCCTGAGCTTGAATGGAGCTTCGGCTATCCTCTGGTATGGACGGTCATGCTCTCGCTTGTAATAATAATGTTTGTCTTCTTCAGGAAGAAGAAATGGATATGAATACTATTTCCTGAAAAGGAAATATCCAGAAACCAGTATCAAGAGCCACTGCCAAACTTGGTGATACCATTCAGAGAACAGCCCATAGTCTCCCAGGAAATTCCATAGCAGTATCGATCCGACAAAGAACACAGAATAGCTTCCCTTTGCAAGGATATCCTTTGGTACTGGGATGGGAAGCTTGGCAGTGTTTGGCATCTGGCTTTAGTAACATACCTTGTATATATAGTTATAGACTTGGTCGAGTGATCAAGGCCAGAATGGAACAGAACCCGGCAGGTATATTTCAGCTTTGAATCCATTCGCATTCATAAGGTCGCAATAATCTTCCACACATCTCTTCCTGTCTGCACATCCTATGTAGAACCCACATACAAGGAAATTCTTTCCTTTCTCAAGGCCTGCTATAAGCTTAAGTGGGATTTCAGTTGTCATCATATGGTCTTCTTCAGAGATGATTCTCTCTATCTCTTTTTTTGCACCTGCTATTTTTGGATGAGACCTTCCTTGACAGAGCGGAATTTGAAGGTATCCTTAACTTCTGATAATCATTGATTTGGGCTGAGATTCTATTTTTCCAACCAGATAGAAATTGGGAACCAGCTTGCTAGGGATATCCTCTTCTAAACCCTACAGAAGATGTCGATGTGGCTTTGTTGGTCAAAATGCGAGCCAGGCCATGGTAGCGAGATTCAGGACAGAACCCATGGCTCACAGGTAGCTACGGGTGCAGGCGACTAGCAGTATTGCCAACCATTTATATATTTATTAATGAACCCCAGCTTATGCAGCCAGATAAGATACAATATATCATTGTCCATCCGCAGTGTCTTGACTGAGAAACTAGGTATGACCTATCAGATAATGCTCACGACCGCTATTTTCCAATAATATTTTATATTTCATGCATCCTACTATACATATGCAAAGGCAGATTGAGGAGCTTATTGAGTGGTATTCTTACATATTGAAGTTCCACCCTGTAAAATATCTTGGTATCGCCATAATGGCTATTGGTTCGCTTGCGGTAATATACAGATATATCTTCCTAAGCACAGGTGTCTATGAACTCCTGTTCGGGATTGCAGGCTCGTTTATAATAGGTATCATTGTCTGGTTTTTCGGCTGGGATCCTTATGCATAGGGATAAGCAGCTGCAGCTGGAAAGCAAGTGAAGAGAGAGCAATTACTGCAGGATGCGGATAATAATGGAGATAAACTAATATCCCTATCAAATTAATGATAGCGCCTGGAACAAGGAGCGGCTTTTCTAAGACCTTCGTCTTATTAATTGCTTTTCTATGGATATATTCCATTGTTGCAAGATATAGAAGCGCAATTAGGCACACCATCACTATGAATGCATAATCATAGCTTTCTCTCTTAACTATATCCAGATATATGATGGATAGGTTAAACGCAGCTGAGCCAACAGAGAGCAAGCGTAGGTTTATACCCGGGCGCTTCCATCCGAGCTTGATTAGCGTAACCGCTCCGATAACCACTTGCATGATGAGTGCACTTTTCCCATTTAGAAACAATGTGGCAAGGAACAACAGGATATAGGCAATCATCAAGGACGCTAGCCGGATATTATTTAAAAAGCTTGCCTAATCTCTGCTTTTTTTAAGGATAATATGTCTTTTGAGCCTGAGCAGAACATGGCCGTCTTTAACTCAAGCCTGAACTTCTCGATCATAGATACAACCTCTTCCGGAGATTTTGTGGCAGCTTCAAGGAAAGGCTTTGCAGCAGTGAAATAATCTGCGCCAAGAACAATAGAGATCGCACCATCATATCCATTCTTGATGCCACCGCCTGCAATCAGGAAGAGGCCTTTTCCCTTGCACATATTGAGGCACTCTGTTGTAGGGATACCCCAAGAAGAAAATAGCTCTCCAAGGCTTTTCTGCGGCTCTTTTGCAAGCTTGCTTTCTATAAGTGCCCAGTTTGTTCCGCCAGACCCTGAGACATCTATGCCATAGACTCCTGCATCTTTTAGCATATCTGCCACCTTGCCAGAGATACCAAAACCCACTTCCTTTACGATTATAGGAACACCGAGACCTTTAGCGATTGCCCTGATTTTCTCTTTTAACCCAGAAAAATCTGTATTCCCGTCCTGGATCACCTCTTGCAGTGGGTTCAGATGCAAAACAAGCGCATCTGCTTTTATCATATCTACAGCCATCTTGCATTCCTTTAACCCGAATCCGTAATTAAGCTGTACTGCTCCAAGATTCGCGAGGATGATCGTGTTCCTAGCATGCCTCCTCACTTCAAATGAACTAATGTCTCCTTTCTCTATCGCGATCCTCTGGCTTCCGACACCAAACGCCACACCGCACTTCTCTGCAGCGATTGCGATATTCGTGTTTATCTTATGGGATAGTTTTGTGCCACCAGTCATCCCGGAGATTATCAAGGGCATAGACAGCCCCTTTCCCAGGAACTGAACTCTAGTATCTATCTTGGTAAATTCCATCTCTGGAAGGGCAGAATGCACAAGAGAGTATTTATCAAACCCTGCACTTCTTTTATGGCCTACCTCTCCTGCCAGGCATATATCAACGTGATTTTTTTTCCTGTTCTCTATATCAAAGCTCATTTTTCCCTCTGTATCATATAATCAAAAAGCTCCAGGAGCATCGCACTATCATTGTGCTTGCATATTTTTGCTTTTGCTTCTTTTCCCATCCTGAGCATTAGCTCGCTGCAATAGCTCTCAGCCCCTGTATCCCTGATCATGCTGATCGCCTTGTCAATCTCCTGCTCTGTTGCATCTTCCTTGCCAATTATCTGGTTTAGGAACAATCTCTGGGCTGCATTTGCTTTCTGGAAAGCTTTAACGATAATCAAGGTATTTTTCCCTCTCAGGATATCTGAGCCTTTCCTGTGCCCTTTTGATTCTGTCATATCTAAAAGATCATCCTTTATCTGGAATGCAGAGGCAGCAAGCGACCCTGCCTCAAAATAATCTTTCTGCATATTCTCACTTGCTCCTGCAAACAAGCAGCCGAGCTCTAATGACAAGCCGAACAAGGCACCTGTCTTATTCTTTATCATTGTGAGATAATGTGCTTCTGTTTTATCTTTTGGATCCAGATCCATCATCTGTCCAAGATAGATGTCTTCATCTGTCTGCTCTAGCCTTCTCGCAGCTTTCAAGAGCAAATTATCACTGTATTTACTAGATAGCATTGCTTTTTTTGAGAGGATAGCTGTAAGATTCCCTATCATAACTGCAAAAGAGACAGCATATCGCGAGCTAGTGTCTGCGTAAAGGCTTTCTTTTAATGCGTCTCCATGCGGCCTTGATTCTAGAAGGCGCTTGTACACTGTCAGATAGTTCCACCTTGTCTCATCCTCATCCATGACATCATCTAGTATCAAGGAATAGCTGTGGTGCAATTCTATCGCAATTGCAGGCATATCTATCTCTGCATCTCGCTTTCCGCATGCCTCATAGGCAAGGATCATCGCTATAGGCCTAAGCCTTTTCCCTTGGTTGTGCCTAAGCGAAAAATCATATATCAGGTCATAATATTCTCTTTTGCAATTCTTTGAAAGAAACGCATCCAGCGCTGAATTTATCCTTAGCCTGTTTTTCTCCAGGCCATCAGCAAAACTCATGTGTACATCTCCTGCCTTGCAAACCTTGCCATGGCCATGATTGTTGCATGCACAAAGACCTCTTCTCTTGAGAGGATATCTGCTGTAAAGTATCCAACAGCGCCCTGTTTTTTCTTTATGTTCTCAATCCCTGTCATCTCATCAGCGATCTTGCCCAATTCTTCGCCTTGCCTGATGCGCCTTGCAAATGCCTCTGGCAGCATCAGCGACTCTGCTCTCCCTAAACCAATATCACCCTTTTTTTCTAGTACCATAACGAATTCTTCACCGTCTACTTTATTTTTATTAGCAGCAGTTCTTGACAAGTCCTGAATTTTATCTGAA
>JAAXVZ010000261.1:0-1887 GCA_013335235.1 Nanobdellota archaeon
GAACGACTTAAAGATTTTCTCTGGCTCAAGCCACCCTGAGTTCGCAAAAAAGATATGCAGCATCCTGAATGTCCCATTGTGCGACATGACTATAAAGCAGTTCCCTGACACAGAGAGCTATGTAAAAAGCAACGTCGTCGTCAGGGGATGCGATGTCTTCCTGATACAGCCGACCTCTCGTCCTGTAAACGAGAATCTTATGGAATTATTGATTATGATAGATGCCATGAGAAGGTCTTCTGTCGGAACGATAAATGTCGTCATGCCTTATTTCGGCTATGCCAGGCAGGACAGGAGAGCATCAGCCCGCGAGCCCATCACTGCAAAGCTCGTCGCAAACCTATTATCGACAGCAGGCGCTGACAGGATAATCGCTGTAGACTTGCACAGCCCGCAGATTGTCGGATTCTTCGATATCATGGTAGACCATTTTGAAGCCTATCCCTTATTTGTAGATTATATACAGAAAAAGAAGCTGAAGAATATAGTCGCTGTGGCATCAGACTCTGGCTTTGCGAAAAAGACCAGGAAGTTTGCAAAGCTCCTTGACTGTCCTCTTGCGATAATAGACAAGAGAAGGCCATACCATAGCCATGTGGAGGTTGTCAATGTCATAGGAGATGTAAAGGGAAAGACCTGCATCCTTTTAGATGACATGATTGACACAGGAGGCACGATCGCTGCCGGAGCAGACGCGCTCAGGAAGCAAGGAGCAACAGACGTGATAATCTGCGCTACACACGCAGTGCTATCACAAGATGCTTCAAAGAAGCTCGCAGCCTGCCAGGCCTCAGAAATCGTCCTGACAGACACAGTCCCTATCCCGCAGGACAAGATGGTCCCGAAGATGAAGATACTTTCGATAGCAGAGATTATGTCGCAGGTGATCCTGAGGATCCACGACAAGAGAAGCCTGGGAGAACTATTCTCCTGGGAGGGTAAAGTAGATGTCACAGCAAAAAGAGAAGACTAAGGTATACGCTGAGCTGCAGGAGCTCGATGGCGAAGTGAAAGAGCTGAATTCGCACTTAGAGAAATTGGACGAGCAGCTTGCTGAAGTGAACGCCTCAAGGCTTGCAGTCGAGCAGATAAGCAATGTCGCTGAAGGAGAAGAGCTCAGGGTTCCTCTTGCAAATGGAGTCTACATCAAGGCGAAGCTGTTTGACCCCAAACACATAATGATCAATGTCGGTGCAGATGTCACTGTCGAGAAAGAGCCTACTGAAGTGATTGAGATACTGGACAGCCAGATAACTGAGCTTGCGGCATACAGGGAAAGGATCCTCGAGAGCATGAAGGCAATAATCTCCAGGGTCGAAGAGATCCAGAGACAGATTGAATAGTTCTTTTTTAAAGATGGAGATCCTACCCGGCATCGAACCCATAGGGCTTGCACTGTTCCTGAGGAAAAAATCTCTCCTGGTCCTATCTGACCTCCAGCTTGGATATGAAGAGGCATTGAATGACCAGGGAGTCATGCTGCCAAGGAAGAGCTATAACGACATAAAATCGAGACTGTCTAATATAATAGATACAATCAAGCCAAAGAGTATCATTTTGAATGGTGATATCAAGCACGAATTCGGAAGGATAAGCAGGACAGAGTGGCGTGAGGTCACTGATCTGGTGACTTTCCTGAAAGGGAAAGCCGAAGTGATAATCATCGAAGGCAACCACGATAATATCCTGATGCCTGTATTAAGGAAGGTAGATGCTGAGATGGTCGACCACATCAAGATAGAAGATATCTATTTCTGCCATGGACACAAGATACCTGACAACCGAGAATTCATAGATAGCAGAATAATAATAATCGGCCATGAGCACCCTGCTGTAGGATTAAGGGAAAGAGAGCGGGTAGAAAAATATAAGTGCTTTCTAGCTGGA
>JAAXVZ010000261.1:1897-2293 GCA_013335235.1 Nanobdellota archaeon
GTAGTTCTGAAAATGGAGAGGAGCAAGATGGTGGTACGGTTACAAACAGCAGATGGCAAGATCAAGGAATACACGACGACACTGGAGGAGTGTATGGGAGAAGATGAGATGAATGGCTTTATGGTTGCAGCTGGAAAATGGAAAGATAAGACCCTTTTGGTTCTGCCGTCTTTCAATACAGTGACAGAAGGGACAGACATACTATCAGAAAAGCTCCTCTCGCCGTTCCTGCAGCAGGATTTGGATGAGTTTGAGGTATTTATCGCAGGAGATGAGGCCATGAGATTCGGGAAAGTCATGAAGCTTCGCTGAAGGGCCAGGGAGGGGTTCTAAAGTAGGCTTATTGCATTTTGCCAAAAGTTAGTACTTAATGATGACATTAGGCTTATGCACCCA
>JAAXVZ010000262.1 GCA_013335235.1 Nanobdellota archaeon
GAAGCAGCTAAGGCACAATGACCGTTATCTGGTGTGTCGAGTCATAAAGTGTCTTGTATGTGCCTGACCCGCATTTTGCAGTATCTGTACCAGAACCAGCATAGCAGACATTCACATTGAAGACATACTGGCCTGGACGGGTGCTTCTCGGAACCTGCATAGAGAGGGACTGCTTCACAAACTCATTATTGGCAATCTCTATGTCTCCATAATCCTCAAAGGTCCACTTGGAGATATCAATATCCGAAGCAGGTATTGTGTCTCCGTTCTTCAGGATACCTGTCGCCGGAGTGACCCTTATCTTGAATATTTTCTCTTCACCGACTAGGTTATTTATCACAAGGCAGAACGGACCGCCTTTCCCGGTATATAGTTTCAGTGAGGTCTCATATATGCAGACCTGGCCGGCTTTCTGCGAACACTCTGCCGCAAAGGCATTGCAGCCATCTGGTATGCCATATTCAAGTATCTTGCTTCCTCCTGCAACAATGTTATATAGGAAAGTTAAGCCCATGCCTAACATGATAATGCCTAGGATCAGGCCAACTAAAAAAGTTGTCGATAGCTCTATTGCAGCTTTCTTCTTCATCTGCCTATTTGACAATCTCATATTCCTTTATGAGAAGCACAATGAAGATTATCAGCACTATGGCCCCTCCGAACATGAAGGAAGCTCCTCTCATGAGGGAGTCATACTGCCCGGTCATGAGCGTGTAAAAGCCATATGCCATGATACCAAAGCCCATCCAAAGGAACTTATCGAGCACAAGCTTGAGTATCTCAAACTCCTCTGATTGCGTCAGTTTCTTTTTCATTTTAACCACTCTGGAGGTCTATTGAGAAATAGACTACCTTATCTATCTTGCTTTCAACAGAGTCCGCACAATTCCCTTTCACCTTCAGCGCCCATCTATAAAGCCCTGCATTCACAGTCGACTGTGCAGACAGGACAACTGGAAGCAGCTCTTTTTTACCTGGACCGACCGGCTGCACCTTGATGAAATCCACCTTAAGTGCGCTACAGGCATTTGTCCCTACAGACTGGCAGCCGTTTGTTCCATATGTTGTATCCAGACCTACTGCGACACCGCCAGAACCTCCATCCTTGTTCATCATGCAATCATACTTGTTGTTCAAAACCATCATGATTGTCTTGGTCTCTCCTTTCTTCAACTCGACAGAGTCCTGTATGCACACATCATCATTGCAGGAATCCTTGAATGAATTCTTGGTCTGCTCATCGATCCCGCCAAGGGCCTCGCTGAGCTTGTTTGTTGCACCGCCAAAAACACTCTTAATGAAGAACATTCCGACACCGAGCATTGTTATGGCAATGATAATGATAACAATGGCGTTTACGGAAAGTTCCAAAGATCCTTTCTTAAACATTATTCCTCCACCTCACAATATACTCTTGCATGCCTGCTTTTTATACTTTTCTAATGTGAAACCGAACATTTAATAACCGCATAAGTTTTTTTCAGGTTTTTAATGCAGAAGCTAAAAGCCCAGCTTAAGAAATATATAACAATAAGGAAGCTGATCCTTGGCATAATCTTCCTCATATTCTCCTTATTATACTTCAAATATGTCGCAGGATTGATCCTGGTCGCGATATTTACACCGATAACAATCATGTCTGTGAAATACAGCAAGATGGTCCCCCACATTTCCATAGAGAGCAATACAGGGATGGCAGTATTCATGGGATACTGTTTTGGTCCTGTAGTCGGATTAATCTATGGGATTGTTGTAGGCGGAGTAGCGTATACTGTAAACAGCTTCATCTCACTAACTTACCGGTCTACAGTCCTTCTGGCAGGCGTTGCTGGTGGAATTGCAGGACTGCTGCACTTATTTGGTATTTCATTCACCCATGCGTTCATAGCTGCAATCATAATCAGGACTGCAATAGCCTGGCCATGGTTCACGATGATAGGTATCTCACCGTTCGAGAGCTTCACCCATCAGACAAGCCAGATGTTCTTCAACCTCATCATCTACTTGTCTATCCTAAGCTTTTTATATGGCATTGTTGCGCCTTTTGTCTAAGAACTCTCCAAGCTGCCTGAAGGCTTTTGCCCTGTGGCTTATCCGATCCTTTTCTAGCTTGGAAAAATCAGACAGGGGCCTGCCTCCAAATAGCATGATACGCATGTATGGCATAACATCCTTGTCAGGATCATGGACCTCTGCTGAGACTTCGCAGTCCAGCCTGCCTTCAAACAAGACAGTTTTGCCATCGCAGAATGCGATGACCGAATTAAAGTAGGCTTTCCTGGATTCT
>JAAXVZ010000050.1 GCA_013335235.1 Nanobdellota archaeon
ATAATGAACAGGCTGTCTATCAGCATCATCATCTTCGTTTGTCCCTATCGTTTCTGGATATTTTCCTCCACAAACAAAGCATCTTGATATTTCTGTTCAATGGTCTTAGGTCTTTCAGGGATCGCTTCAAGTTGTTTATCGTCTTGGGATTTGGTTGTTGTTGACTTATCCTTTTCCATCTCGATTTTCTTTCCATCTTCGGATTTGATAGATTCAGAATTTGCTTTCACGTCTTTATCTTCACATAGCGCTCCATAGTACAGCAGGATATCCCAATCTATGAAATTGCCGTCAGTTATATGCTGGTAGCTGTTAGAATCCCCTCGCTGGATTGCCCTGAACTTCCTTGGCTCATCATTCCTCAATGATGCGCCGTTATAATTGGTATCAAGCAGCATAGTGACAGCTTCCCTGCCCATTGCGCACATCGCATTCTGATATTTGCCAAGGTCATTTAACCCGAACCGTTTCTCAAAATATAAGTTTTCGACAATATGCGGCTGGCTGTATGTCTTATAGAGCCATCCTTCCTGGTACTGGGCAAAAGCATCATCCTTGTATGCCTTGAGATAGCTTTGTTCCCTGTTCATCCATGAATCAGGGATGTTCTTTCCCCAATAGCTCTGATCCTCTTTCTGTATCAATGTAGGATTATTCTTATCAGCTCCGATGATTGCATAGCAGAATGTCGCCATGCCGCTTCCGAAACCGAAACCATTGTCTCCCCTTATTATGTCTGGGTCAAGGTCAGGCCTTGTATTCTTCAGATTTGTTATATGCTGGCAGATCGCCTCGAACTGCGCTGTAAGCCGCTCATTGTCCGATTTTGTGAGGTAAGGGAACATAAGGTCATAGGTTATTCCTACCTCGCCCAGCTCATGGATCGACTGGACACTATCATAGGTCGATAATGGTCTCGATGCCCATCCATTAAGGTGGTTCATCGCCCTCTTGCACTGTTCATTTCCATTATATCCGTTAAGCATGCAGCCCATCGCGTTCTCGCGGCCTTTTTTTGCTCTCGGGTCTACATCTATGCCTGTCCAGGCAGAGCTGAAATCCTCTGACTGGAATGTCTCAGCGAAAGTGCACGCTGAGTTAGGTATCTTATTCTGCGAGTTCCCGCAGTATTGCTTCAAGGTTGCGATATCGCCTGCTGAGAAATGAAACCATGGCCTGTCCATGAAAGGTATATATAATCTCTGGACGTTATTGTCCTTATTTGCATCAGAAGCCACTGCATCTATCCTGACAAACCCCTGGTGGAATCCGACAGAGGTCTGCCAGTCGCAGGTTATTGTTGTCTCAGAAAGCCCGGATAATGATATCGTGCTTGAGCAGACAGCAGTATTTCCAAGCTCGACCTTATAATTGAATGAGCCTGTGTTTTCAGAGCCAGCGTTTGCTATTGTTATCAGGATAGGCATCCTTCCGCCGGAGACTAGCTTGTTCTTGTTTGCGTAGTCATATGGGATCTCATACTTTATCGCCTTCACATAGACATCGACGCTAGATACTGAACCGACTTTCTGGCTTCCGTACAGGCTTGAGACCTTGTTCTGGTCGATTGCATAATCAAACGCGACGAATTCATCCATATATCCTCGCATAGTGTATGCTCCGCCAAACATGCCTGCGCCGATAACTATGGCTTCACTTGCTGTGCTGTTCAATGTCCCTGTATATGCTTTCTCTCTTATCAGGACACCATTCCTCCATACCTTGACTCCTGCTGCCTTGTCATAGCTGAGGCAATAATGATTCCATGAATTAGGTGTCGATGTCGATGAATCCGACGGGCCATCCAGGACATTCCCTGTGCTTGTGTCGAAGTGGGCAGCTGTACCATATTGGTTCTCTGCTGCCTGCTTTAATGTCCCGGGGTCTTTCCCTATAGCATAATAAAAGTGGGTATTCTCGAAATTGGGATCTGTTGGGTAGACCCAGAAACAGCTCGAGAACCCACTTGCGAGAGTGAATTTAGCAAGTGATGTCAATATATCATTAGACATGGCTGTGAAGTCAGCGCAGGAATTGAATTTGCATTTTGAAGCGTCTGCAAAGGCTGCTGTGCTTGTGAACTGATGATTCAAGGAGCTATAATCTTTCCATGGATCTGCCTGATCATCAAATGTCAGGTTCATCACCACACTGCTTGAATAGGCGAGAGGTAAGATTAGCAATGCGGTTAGCAGCAGGATATATGTCTTATTCATTTAGCAGCACTCTATCTATCTTTTGTGCCCTCTTTTCTAACCACCTATAATAGAACCCCCGTTCAGCTGCGGTGGAAGCCGATCTTACCCAACTATCCCAATATACCTTTTGCCATTCTAGTATATAAAGATTTCGGTATCCTATATTAAGATTCCATTCTTGCAGAAAGAAGTGCCATTTATATAATTGAGCTTAAACAATTAAGCGGCTTTTGTCCACTATGCGGGTCGTCACCTGGCTGCGGAACAGAACCTCAGCTCGCTGATGATTCCTGGCAATTCAATTGAATCATATATCCTCCGTATATCCGCCGGCAGATACCTGTTCCATGGTTGGTCCCTCAAAATCAGAATTTGGCTATCTTTGGGTTTGTAGGTAGGATTATCTTCAACTGCAACCTGAAAGTCAAAAGCTTCTTTTTGCCCATTGAATATGAGACGGTCTGTTCGTACTCCATGGTATCTCAGGGATTCAGTGAGTCCGTCTGGCACAGCATTTGCGCTAAGCAGGTAGCTGTCTGTATTTCCCAAAAGCCAGTTGATTGTTTCGACAACATGCTCATCAGCGATCGGTATTGATCTTGGGTCAGTGCGATAGATGTCGTGCAGGATATCGACACACTGTCGCCAGTCAAGCCCTGAAGTTTTTGCTAGCCTGCCAAATCCCCAATCCGTGATGTCCTCATTAGTGAAAGGAACTGTGCCAGAAGGCAGATGATGCCTGTTCACATAAGTGACTAAGGGTGTATGCGGCAGCAAGATGACCCCATCAACATCTATGAATGTCTTTATCAAGTTCATTTTCTTCAACATCCGGGATTATCTGGCAACAGGCACATGTTCCAATATAGTCCTTCTCATCTCAACCATATTCTGATATGCTGGCTGATTGTGGATTATTGTCTCTATCCCGCCGTTTATGATGCTTGGCGACTGGCGGAATGGGCTGTCCATGCGTGGGATAATAAGTCCGGCAATTGACTGGTTTGAAAGAGTCAGGCCGGCATCATTGATGTGAGGGTATGTCTCGGCATAACCTGGTGCGACATCAAACCAGGTATCTCCTGATAATATAGTATATCTATGGTGTCTATGGGCAGCCAGGCCTATGCTTGGAAGCCTTCCTCTTCTAAGATGCGCTTTGCCATCTATTTCCATCTTATGCGCAGCATAGATTGGCCTTCCGTCAGGAAGTTCGCCCTCTACAAAACCCATGAGCGATGCGCTCGATGTCCTGCTTGGGTTGATTGCATCTGCAACAGACACCAATCCTGTTGGGCTTTTCTCTATCACAAGCCTGAACATCTGCTGTATGTCCCTTGGCTCTTCCTGCACAGTTGTCTGTGTCCTTGCGCCATGGTCAGATTTAGGCATATAGATGCTGTGGCCTTCTCCTGCCCGTGCGATTGCCTTGAAAAGTGGCACATATAGGCTATTAAGGAACTCTTCAGCCTGCTCATTCAGGTTCGTGGCCTGTCTTGCTCTCTTATCCATGAGGTCAAGAGCATCAACCATGCTGTCTGCAGTTTTCCTATCATAGGTTTTCCTTATTGCTTCTTTTGCTACCCTTACCTGCTTCTCGCTGAACCCATGGTCATTGAACCCGGAATCGAACCTCTTGAAATTCTGCCTTCCGTCATATATCTCTGATGCGGTTGTCACTGTCGGCACGCCAAGAGCAGGGATCAGCCTGTTCATTGCATAAGACAGCATAGCGTCAACATACCAGTTCCCGGGAATCTGCAATGGGTCGTGCGCCATTCCATTGTGGGAATCATCTGCCCTGAGGATAAAGAAACCATCGCTGTATCTGTCTTCCTCTTTCTTCATGACCTGATTGATGTGGTCTATCGCAAGCTGCCTTATGTCATTTGCGCTTATGGCATATGTGTGGTGAAGGTTATCTACATCAATGAAATCAAAGAGGAGATGGCCATATGTTGTGAAATCCCTGGGGAAGCCAGGCGGAGCACTCATCTTCGATCTTTGGAATCTTGATACAACTTCAGTAGTATAAAGGCTTCCGAGAGCAAAGACAAATGCGGATTCCGCGTCCCTTTCAAGTTTAAATTTAGGGGTCTGGCTCTTTTCCTGGCCATGCTTTCTTTCAACACCAATCAATGTTCCGTGAGGATTAGGGCCGACCAGAAGGACATCAGGAACATACTCATGCTTCTGGTTCCAGTCACCTATCATCGCCATCAACACTTTATCTCTTAAATCTGCAGGTCTCGCCTGGTCATCTACATTGATTCTTGTATAGAAAGTAGTGTTATTAATCCTGAATAAATTCTGACCCTTGCCAAGCACAGTTCCATGCACATTCTCAAGAGCTATTGCAAAATATTCCTTCAGCTGGTGCTGCACCAGAAGCTCGATCATTGCGACATCTCTCGGGTCTTTCTTTGAAACCAGCTTATCTGGGTTGAACCATCCTAGGGCATACAGCGTGTCCCTAAGGCCTTCAAGCTCTCCGGTCAGTTCAACTCTCTTGCTTTCATTGCTTGCAAGAACCGCATCAGTCCCATGGATCCTGTTTTCAGGTATCTGAAGTCTCCATCCCATTCCAAGGTATGTCCTGATCAGGTCGAACTGCTGGATCACCTGCCTCCCGAAACCTTTTGTTTCGTGCTTCTTTATCTTGGCAACCAGATCCTGAGGGACACCCTCAAAATATTCCTTCTTCCAATCATAATCGCCTTTGAGGCCCTCTATGTGCTCTTTCTTGAATTTTGTGAACAGGTATTCGAATGCCCTCCTTGACCTTTTTTCGGTCGGATCGTTCCTCATCCTGTTCTTGATGAGGTTGACATTGGTTGTATCCTCCCAGTCATCATGGAAGCGGTTGTCTATGTTGTATGCCTTTATCAGCATATCATTATTTCCATAGATATAGTTTTCAGCAGCCTGTATCTCGTCCAAGAGGTGCAGCGCAAGCACTCTCTTGACATGGGCGCGCTCTGCTTCATCATACAGCCCGTTTATCCGTCCTTCCATCCTCCTGTATTCCTGGGAGGCATCAGTGATCCTCTTTAGGATACCTGTCCTTATGTGCTTCTCGTTCCTGTCATCCTCTGCGCCAGGCTGGACAAACACAGGGCCGTCATAGCCTTTCAGCATGGTCTCAAGGACAGAAGAGGTATATGCTGCAGCTTCAAGCGGATTGAGTATTATCCCGCTAACCTTTTTCCTGAAGTCCCTTTTCACATCTTCTGGCAGATTGGCATTTGCTACTGCATCAAGTGTCCTTTCCTCTTCCTCTTTCCTATCCAGGCTCATGGATCCGTTCTGGAAGGAATTGAGCAGCTTGATTGAAAAAATTGAGATGTCGCTGGTATTATTGAATTGCGGGACTTCAGCAGCCATCCCACCCATCATGACGATGCCGTCAAGGCTTTTTATCAGCCTTTGGTCGCTGCTTTTCTTCCCTGCGATGACAGGATAATTTTGCCTCAGGAAAAGATTAATGCCTAAAGCAAGGTAGTCGTCAAAAAGCCATGTGCCTATCCCTCCTCTTGGGGGTGTCAGGTACATATAGAACTCAGGCTCTTTCCTCTCTACTTCAAATAGGCCGTCTAGCCCTCTTGTATAAAAATCGCTGAAATTGAAATATGCGCGCCCCTCCTCCTCATGCAGCCTTATGCCTTCTGGAAGCTTTTTCTGTAGGCGTCTCATCCCAGATTGTACCTGGCTTTCATGGCCATGATCCCCGTATATCTCCCAACTGAGATCTGCTAGTGTCGGCGGTGGTGTGACAGAATTCATCCTAGTTGCTGCAAAGAGCAGCTGTCTCTCATCATCTCCAAGTTTTATATCCCCACCCATTTTACATCCCTCCTTGATTTCACTTCAGGTTCAATATTGCAGGCCGCAACAGGCCATTGTGCCTTCTGCACAGTGCTTGCACATGCAGGTTGCATTAGTGTCAATGTACGCTGATTTTTAGAACAAATATTGCGACTGGAATAGATTTTGGTGCCTAAAAAATAGCTTGAGAAAAAATCAGTAGATGCTGCCCCACATAATATCGTTATTTTTCCCACCCCAGGCAAATATTCCAAGCAAGAGATACTAGTATTATATTTATACTTTATAGTAGTTGCATCCTAAGGTTCTTGATATGTATATAGTAGTATATATCAATTGTATTAATTTATAACATTCCGTTCTCACATTAAACCGATTATTTTAAATCCCAGCTATCCTAATACTATCTCTTTTCTAGCAAATCAAGGACAAAGCATTAAAGCAGATACCGGTTACTATTCAACATGAAAAATAGAACAGTTGGCTATCTTGTGATTTCAGTCTCGCTCTTGATAGGTTTCATCATCTACATCTTCAATCGTGCGTTAACAGAGATAGTGAATGAGAATTGCTCTCATGGTGTTTCATGTCCGATGTGGCAGACAATCGATACACAGACATATATCGGCACAGGCATAATGGTCTCTATAATCCTTGTGGGCCTCTACCTGGTGATTTTTGCTAAGGATGATGAAGCGCAGAAGCATGAACTAAAAAAAGCAGAGCTCATCATTCCTGAGAACCTTGAGCCAGATGAGAGAACTGTACTTGAGCATATAATAGGCTCTGATGGAACAATCTTCCAGTCTGCCTTAGTCGAGGCTACGATGTTCTCTAAAGTGAAGGTCACGCGTCTCCTTGACAGGCTTGAAGGGAAAGGCCTGATCGAAAGGAAGAGAAGAGGCATGACCAATATTGTCATACTGAAGCATTGATGCGAGTATTCCAGGTACCATTAAATAATTTATTTAACCTTTAATGCAAAATTTATATCTACACTTCCCCTTTTCTTTTCTACAACGGAGGTGGAAACATGTGTTCCTCATGCGGATGCAGGGACTCTAAAGATAAGAGCCCAAGCAAAGCAAAACCTAAGAAAAAATAGTTCCGTAACTAGTTTCACTTATTTCCTTTTAAACTGTTTCATCTTTCTTTTTCTCGTGGCGGGCAGAAAAGAGAAGATTGCTCTTGCCTGTCAGACAGTAAGGGAGATAAAGGCTCCTGTTGAGGTGATATCATGAAACAGACGATAAACGTAAAAGGCATGCACTGCAAGAGCTGCGAGATGCTCATCAATGAGGCTCTTTTAGATGCTGGCGTCAAATCCAGCGCAAGTTCGAAAGACTCTAAAGTCATGGTAGAGTATGATGAGAAGAAGATCACTATCGCAAAGATCAAGGAGATAATCTCCAAGGAAGGGTATAAGCCAGAATGAAAACCACAATATATATCCCTGATATGGAATGCGAGAGCTGTGCAAAGCTGATAAGCAAAAAATTCAAGAATGAGAAAGGAATAGATTCCTTCACTTTTGATGAGGAGAAAGCCACAGTCGAGCATGATGAAGGAGTCACCAGTAAACACATAATATCAATGATAGAGTCAGCAGGCTTCAGGGCAGGCACAGAGCCTTATGACAGGAAGACGTTTTCCGAGAGATGGCGTGATTTCAATGAGAATCCGCAGAAATACAAGTATGAGAAGAAGGCGATAGCGAATTTCTTTTATATATTCTTATTCTTTCATCTTTAATTGATTCTATAATCTCTAAAGTCCTGTCGGTTGAGCCGTCATCAATAATTAAAAATTCAAAGTTTTTGTAGGTCTGAGATAAAACGCTTTGAACCGAATCAAACAC
>JAAXVZ010000051.1 GCA_013335235.1 Nanobdellota archaeon
CCAGACAATCCATAACCTGGAGGACCAGGGCTATAGCTCAGCTAGGTTCTCTGACATATATCAGGAAGCGCAGAACTGCCATATAGCAGACTCAGATTGTTTCACTGCTTATTCAGGCATGTTTCTGAACACTTCAGATTGGCTTGTGACATTGGTAGACAGCTATAATCTTTTAAAGATAGATCTGGAATTGCTAAACGGATTTTCTATAGGCACAGAGGCGCTAGGTCCGGCGCAGCTGGAAGAGATAGAGCAGAACATAGCTACTTCAAGATATGAGGCTGCAGAGCAGGGGATCAGGAGCGCCCATCAGGCTGTAGTCAGCCTTTCATCAGCGTTATTTGACAATTCTCTATCTCTCGCGAACCAGACCCTTTCAAGGATATCAAACATTGGCCTGTCTATAGCCCCCTTTTCGCATATCATTCCAGATATTGAGCGCGCAAAAAGCAAGAATGACCTCTATTCTCTGAACACTCTGGATGATAGCCTGAGGCAGCTAAATGCATCTATCTTGGGCATAATCCAGATAAGATCTGCAAGAGATCATTTTTCAGACAGAGGAATCGACACAAAGAAAATAGATGACCTACTCGAAGAAGGCAGCTATTATCTTGCAAAGCAGGACCAACACCGTGTCCTGGAGCTTGCGAAATCAGCGGATGAAGAATACATAGCAGCTACAGCGTTCGATGTGAAATACAGGAAAGTCGAAGCAAGGTTTTCTAACATTGTGGATTTTTCAGATGCAGACCGGGCAGCTGTCGCAAACGGCCTAAACATATCATATTCAAATTATTTGGCTGCAGACTTTGAAAGGGCAAATTCAATGCTTGATAAGACTGAGGGGATACTCACGGACTTGCAGTCAGCCCAGGCTGTAAAAAGATCACTCGAAAGCTCCGGCGTCACTATGCAGGAGATGATCAAGCGCAACGTGTATGTGATTTTAAGTGTCGCAGCAGTCACGATTCTCCTGATATATCTGTTCTCAAGAAATATCTCGCTTTACCTGGCAAAGAGGCGCCTTGCGCATCTCGAGGCAGAGAAATCCAATCTGATAGAGATGATCAAGAAGATCCAAAAAAGCCATTATGTGACGCATGAGATGCCAAGACGGCCTTATGTAACCAGGCTTAGGCAGTACCAGAGGAAACTGATAGAGATATCAAGATACAGCCTGCTGATAAATGAGAAGATAACTAAAACAGGGAAACAGACAGCAAAAGTGGCAGATGAAGCCTCAAAACTGAATAAATAAGATTTGGAATCGGATAATAAAGCAAAAAAGAGGGTTGGATGAGGGAAACGCTAAAGTTGATTATGTCTCTTGGTGAGGCATCAGACTCGTTTGTCATACTTGTCAATCTCTCTAATAAAATCATCTGGGCAAACAGATACGCAGATTGGGTCGGGAAAAAACATGGAGTCAAGACCCTCAAAGGCAGGGATGCCAGCCTGCTGTTCACAGAATATTATGATTCAGGTTCTGTTAGCAGGGCTTTCAAATCTAAGAAGATAATAAAAAAAGACCTTCAGGATGGGAAGAAGCTGGTTCTGACACCTATACTGAAAAATTCAAGGGTATATGGTATCTTAGTCATATGCAAAGATGACTCTTCAGGCAAGAGCAGGAAAATTGAGACCAAAGAAAAACGGATGGCTGAAGAAAAGCTAACCAAGATCAATGAGTTTTTTGCACTGGCCCAGGAAAGCAGCAACTCAGGCAGTTGGGATTGGGACATAATCCGCAACAGGTTCTATTGGAGTCCCCAGTTCCTGAAACTTTTTGGCATGCCAAAAAATACTGTTGCAGGATTTAAGGCGTGGACTAAATCATTGCACCCAGAAGATGCGGACATGGCATTGAAACGGATCAAGGATGCAATAAGGACTAAGACAGACCTTGACAGTGAATATAGGATAATACTACCGAATAAGGAAATCCGCTGGATACATTCGATAGGGAGAACAAAATATTCTGGAAGCAAACCTGTCAGGATGACTGGACTCTGCATTGACATAACTGAAGCAAAAAAGACAGAAGAACTGATTGCAGCCAGCGAATCAAAATATAAGTCACTGTTCTCAAATATGCTGAGCGGATTCGCGCTGCATAAGATCATACTTGACAAAAAAGGGAGGCCGGTCGATTATGAATTTATCGAAGTGAATCCTAAGTTCGAGCAGATGACAGGGCTTAAGAGAAAGGAGATATTAGGCAAAAGAGTCACGGCTGTTCTTCCAGGCATTAGGAATGATCCTATAGGTTGGATAAACAAATATGGCGAGGTTGCGCTCAAAAGAAAAGGAATCGAGATTGAGAACTATGCCAAATCTTTGAAGAGGTGGTACAAAATCTCAGCATATTCCCCTAGCCCGGGATTCTTTGCGACGCTCTTCGATGACATCACAGATAGGAAAAACATAGCGATCACGCTGGAAAAAAAGGAGAGCTTGCTTGAAAAGCAGAACCAGTTCTTAAGCCAGCTTTCCAAGAGCACTAATACTATAGGCAAGGACTTCTTAGTGGTTTATAAGAAAATTGTAAAAGAGATTACGGATATCATGGAAGTCGAACTTTCAAGCATATGGCTTTTTGATGAAAAAAATACAAAGCTCCTTGAAGAAGTGCGATACGAAAAGTCTAAACAAACATATTCCTACGGTGATCAGCTGAAAGTTGAGGACTATCCAGTATATTTTGATGCTTTGAGAAAACAGAGAGTGATAGTTTCGAATGATGTTCTTCATGATGATATTGTTAGGGAATTCGGAAAGGGGTATTTTAAAAAATTTGGGATTACGTCTCTCCTTGATTCAGGGATTAAAATAGGCAATGAGACAATAGGTGTATTGTGCATAGAGCATATAGGCAAGCCTAGGATATGGTCAAGTGAAGAGCAGAATTTCATAACCACTGTGACAGATTTCCTATCCAGTATCATAGAGGCAAACGTGGTCATGCAAGACGAAATCAAGCTCAAAGAGAGCGAACAAAAATATAAACTGATTGTCGATAATCTCAAGGACGCCCTTTATGTCCATGATTTCAAGGGAAATATACTTGATGTCAACGATAATGCCTGCAAGATGCTTGGATATAAGCGAGAGGAGCTTGTCGGAAGCAATTTGAAGAAGATTGACAGCGAAGCGAATATAAAACTGATAAAGCAAAGGATGACGCATCTGATAACTGAAGGTTCTCTCTTGTTCAATGGTGAGCATATCAGAAAAGACGGCAGCCATGTCTTTGTCGATGTCAGCGCAGTTGTTATCTCTAAAGAAGGTGAAGGCCTTGTGCAATCTTTTGTCAGAGATATCACTGAAAAGAAAAAAACCGAAGAAGAGAGAGAGAGGCTTATCAGGACAACGCAAGAAAAGGTCGAGGAGCTAGAACGGTTCCAAAGCCTGACAATAAACCGGGAATTGAAGATGATTGAGCTAAAGAAGAGGATTGCAGAATTGGAGGAAAAAAATGAAAGGTCAAGTTAATGCGAGAGTCATGTTTGTGCGTGTACTATCTCTATGTCTCATCATAAGCGTATTGAGCGGATGCAGATCAGCGGATACAGTACCAGAGAGCCGATTAATAGATACTGAAAACAAGATAACTATTGGTTTCTCTCTTGGGACATTGAAGGAAGAGAGATGGGTCAAAGACCGTGATTTTTTTGTGGAGAGAGCAAATCAGCTTGGCGCTCAAGTGAATGTGATGTCGGCAAATGCTGATCCAGGTGTCCAGATGTCACAGGCAGAGAACCTTATTCTGCAAAAAGTGGATATACTTGTGATTGTCCCCGAGGATGCAGAAAGGACCGCAGAGATCGTGAAAAAAGCGCATGCTGCAGGAATAAAAGTCTTATCCTACGACAGGTTGATAAAAAATTCAGAGGTTGATTTATATATCTCTTTCCAGAATGAAAAAGTAGGTGAGTTGCAGGCGAATAGATTGCTTGAGACAGTTAGCAAAGGAAATTTTGTCTATGTCGGCGGCGCTCCGACAGATAATAATGCCTTCCTGTTCAGGAAAGGGGCGATGGGTGCTATAAGTGAAAAGGTAAAAACTGGCGACATAGTATTGGTCTATGACAATTTCACAACAGAATGGAGGCCTGACATTGCTTACCAGAACATGAAAGATCTATTAAAGGATAATCCAGATATTGATGCTATAATTGCAGCAAACGATGGGACTGCCTCTGGTGTGATAAAGGCGCTTGATGAAGCAGGCCTCTCAGGGAAGATACCTGTATCAGGGCAAGATGCTGAACTTGGCGCGTGCCAAAGGATAATTAAGGGGACACAGACAATGACAGTCTATAAGCCGATTAAGCCGCTTGCATATAAGGCAGCTGAACTTGCTGTTATGCTTGCAAAAGGCGAAAATCCAGAAGTGAACAGTGCCGTGAACAATGGGAAGATAGATGTCCCTTCTTACCTGCTCGAACCTGTTATGGTAGATAAGGATAATATGATGGATACAATCGTAAAAGATGGATATCATCCCTATGAAGAAGTGTACCTAAATGTGCCTTTAGATGAAAGGCCAATAAAAAATTGAAGCAGATGTCAGGTAAATGAAGAATAAATTATTTCAGACATGGTTTTTTCAAAAAAGCCTTAAGTATAAACTTATAGCTGCTTTTCTATTTATTATACTATTGATGCTGCTCATCTCAACCTATCTCCTTTATTCCCAGTTCAAAATAATTGAAGAATATGACGCAGTCATAGACAATATGGTCCTAGAGAAGAAGATTAGCCAAGTCCTTCCAGATCTCCTGATAGATTACAATGACCTAATAAAAAACATAGATAATCCTTTAAAATCTCAGAAATACAATTCAGATAAAGAACATATAGAAGAAATCTTCAGGATACTTGATGGAAGAATCGTCAATCCAGAAAGCAAAATTGCGTATCGTGGCTTAAAAAATATAGCGCGTGACATCATAATGGGCTGCGATAAGGCAATCAATGATTCACGAAACGGCGATATCTCAACTTACTCTTACTATTATAATGAGGGAAGCCGAAAACTCTATTATGTTGACATGAACACTGCACAGCTTCTTGCATACGAAGTTGGATTTGCAGAGACAACTCAAAAAAAAATCCAAGATAGCAACAGGATTAGCACAAGCATCGGGATAGGGATAATACTCTTGATTACATTTACCTGTATCCTATTTTCATTCACTTTTTCAAAGAATGTTACAAATCCCTTGGAACACTTGCTTATTGCTGTGGAAGATGTGAAACGCGGAAACTTTTCTACGCGCGTAGAAATCAAGGATACAGGGGAGGTTGAAAAGCTGGGATCCGCGTTCAACGAAATGATCTTGGCAATCTCCAGTTCACAGAGTGAACTTAACAAAGAGCGAGACAATCTATCACTATCGAACATTGAACTTGAGAAAAAAATAGCGGAGCTTGAAAAGATCCAGAAGCTCGTAGTTGACAGGGAGCTGAAGATGATAGAGCTTAAGCGGAAAATAAAAGAGATAGGAGGAAAATCTCCAAAATGAGATCTCATCCAGTAGCTTTGGCAATTATTCTCACTCTACTTTCAGCAGTTCTTGCCTCAGCCCAGATTCAGGAAGCGAACAACGGCAATGAACAGAATATGCTCCTTTCGGCATCAGAGCTGGATTATCCGCCGTTATCTATCGTGACAGAAGAGGGCATGGCAGATGGATTCTCTGTTGAGCTGCTGCGTGCTGCTTTGGGTGCGGTCGGCCGCAATGTCTCTTTTTATGTTGGCCCATGGTCAGAGATAAAAGAGGATCTGGTGCTTGGGAAAATAGATGTGCTTCCTCTGGTTGGAAGAACACCTGAGAGAGAGGCCATATATGATTTCACAGTACCTTATCTGACTATGCATGGCGCGGTCTTTGCGAGAGCAGGTGACAGGAGCATAACCTCTTTGGAGTCTCTCAAAGACAAAGAACTGGTAGTTATGAACGGAGACAATTCAGAGGAATATGCCCGAAGGGAAAACCTGACATTGAATCTAGTTTCAATCCCGACATATGAAGAGGCATTCAGGCAGCTTAGCGAAGGAAAGCATGATGCTATCCTGGTCCAGGATTGGGTCGGGAAACAGATTGTGAAAGATTTGATGCTCACCAATATAGAGCAAGTCTTGACCCTGGGCGGATTCAAGCAGGATTTCACTTTTGCGGTAAAAGAGGGAGATTCCGAACATCTGTCTCTCCTGAATGAGGGCTTATCTAGGATCATTGCAGATGGGACCTATGATCGGATATATCTTAAATGGTTTGGCGTCCCACGTTATAATGCGGGTTCTCCTGCGGAATCAACTACGCCGACTTTCGATCCTGAACTAGTGAGATCAAAAGGCTTAGAGACAGCGAGCATGGTTGCTGAGTACATATCACTTAATGAAAAAACAGTCAAGGAACTGCAGGAGGATGCGGTATTCAATAAGATTACAGTACAGAGCATAGGTGAGACAGGCTATACCCTAATCTATGATCCAGATTCAGGGGAGATATATTTTCACCCGCAGAAGAGCCTGGTTGGAACAAATGTTAATGCGTTCAGGTGGACCTTGCCAAGTTTTTGGAAATTGATCAACCATTCGCTTGGCAAAGAGTGCAAGGAGTCCTCGGGATACTATGACTGGAAAGAGTTTGACGGTACCATAACCCAGAAATATCTAGTCAATATCTGTGTTGCAGGGAAGACTAAGGACAATCGCCGACTGCAGGTCTCAGCAACTTCTTATATTAATGAGGATATTGGAAGAAAATACGTTTTTTTATATGAAGTCAAAGAAGCAAGCTCTTTTGCAAAAGCCTCAATAAAACAAAAAGCAGAGGATGTATCAAGGCAGATCGAGATATATCTGAGGTCAAACCCGACTAAGACCCTCGCTGACCTTCAGGCAGACACATATTTCAGGGATATTGCAGTTCAGCCAGTAGGAAAGACAGGCTATACTGCAGTGACAGATTACAACACCTTGGTCTCCCGGTTCCACAAGAACCCTGCAATTATAGATCTTGACCTATCAACACTGAGATCTAGGCTACCAGGTTTCTGGGAGATAATGTCCCGGACAAAAGGAGGACGTGAAGCAGAGGGGTTCTATGATTGGCAGGAAACCAATGGGTCTATCAGGAAGAAATACATGTATGTCTCTGTTGTGCCGGTGCTGACTGCAGATGGAGTAGGGCTTCATGTTGCAGCTACAACCTATCTGGATGAATTCGATGAACCTGCCCAGGATATTATTCCAAAACAAGAGCCAGACAGCAACAATGTGCTTTATTTTGGAGGTATAGGTATAATTACATTACTTGTTATTTTCTCTCTGGCAAGAACAAGGAGCTCTAATCTTGATAATGGAAAGCTAATCTTTATGCTTGTCTCTCTCACGATCCTGATACTCTCTCTCATGCTTATCCAGACATACCTGATCACAATGCAGGTAAGGGAAGACCACATAACTCAATATATCTCTAAGCAGAGCACACTCCTGAGAGGCAAAGTCGACTCGCTGCATTCAAACCTTGATCTGATAGTAGTTGACGCAAAGGTGACGTCTGAGGATGACCGCCTGAATTTGCATGATGAACAGCTTGAATATGAAATCCTTACTCCTTTCTTCCAGAGATTGTCTTCTTATTTGGAAAGTGCGTATTATCTCGACCAAAACGGGCAGGTATTATCTAGGGTCCCGTTCAAGGAGTCATATAGGCAAACTAAAAAGAACTATCTAAACAAGCCAGGTGTAAATGAAAGCATACAATCCAAATCTATAGTCATCTCACTGCCATTTGCTACAGACTATAATACTAC
>JAAXVZ010000263.1 GCA_013335235.1 Nanobdellota archaeon
ATCATCCTCATTTTTTATCGATACGAACTCATATAGGTTTATGTAGAGCTCTTCCTTGAACTCTGTGCCCACATAGTTCATGATATCTTCGTCCTTGACAAGGCCAAGCGCCTTTATGACAACGATAAGAGGGACTCTCTTCACCCTTGTGAATGTCAGGTATAATAGGTCATCTTTGAGTTTCTCGAATGTGTGTGGTATCTTGTATGCGCCGTGCTCTGAGAACAGCTTTCCGACAAACTTGCTCTGGCCTGTCGAGGTCTGTTCAACTAGCATCTTATTTGGCGCAAGATCCTCGACACTGATAAGAACTTTCTCAGTTCCGTTGATTATGAAATATCCGCCTGGATCATAAGGGTCTTCGCCCTTCTCTACCAGGTCCTTTGGCACCAAGCTATTCAAATGGCAGAACTTTGATTTCAGCATGATAGGGAAGCTTCCGACCTGTGCTGTGAATGACTCCCTCTGGATGCCATCGACATGTGCGCTGACTTCTATATATATAGGTGCAGAGTAAGATATCTTCCTCAGCCTTGCTTCAATCGGGAAGATAGGTCTCTTTGAGCCGTCTGCTTCAGTTATCATCGGCTTTCCTATTGTGATCTTGCCGAGCTTGATCTTGAATTCATCTATCGTGTGCGGGATGATTGTAGGCAGGATTGTCCCGTTCTCATCGACAATCTTCTGGAGTTCCACATAGATGAAGCTGTTGAAGGATTCAATATCTGAGTTGACGAGTGAACTCTGCTCGAAATATTTTTTCACTATGATATCTCGCTTGTTCATTTTACAACCCTCCTGTAGAACAATGTGGTCTTTGCTGTGGGAGATGGCCTTTCTATCTTCACGATATCATCAAGCTCGACACCCAGGGCAGCTATGGCTGGATCCTTGATGGAAATCTTAGGGAGCTCTTTTGTCGTTATGCGATACTTTTCAAGGAGGGCATCCCTATCCTTCTGGTTGAGTTTTGTGTGCTTAGGCACAAGAACGTGTTGGCTGATATCGAATTCTTTTTCCTTCCCCGCGATGATGACCACCTTTTATATGGATAATGGGCCGGACGAGACTTTCGTACGGCTCATCTATCTTTTGTCTAGACGAGCACGCTTTTCGAACTCGCGACCACCTCATCTCGTTATGCTTGCGCATATAAAAGTGAGGTGCTCTACCAAGCTGAGCTACCGGCCCATTCCAAAGAGCGCCCAAGCCGAGATTCGAACTCGGGTCAGACCCGTGACAGGGGTCTATGATAGGCCACTACACTACTTGGGCAATCTCACCCAAGGATCCCCTTAGCCCTCAGACTATTTGCATAATCTTTTTAGAGCAGGAGACCCACGAGCATTGAGTTTTGGAATTTATAGCGCTTTATAAAGATTGCTGTAATAGTATTTAAAGAAATAAGTCATGACTGATGCTCATAGTCGTATTTCTCCCTTGCGAGCTTGATCTCCTCATAGAGGCGGGCGATGAAGCTGTTGACCCTCTGCCTGTCCTTGTCCGCAAGTAGCTTATAGTCATAGACTATTGCCATGTACTTGAAATACGCATCATTTATATCCCCTTTCCTGAGAGAATACTCTGCCTGGGCTATCTTCGTGAACATCTCATCTGTCTTGGTCATCTGCTTCTCAAGCTCTGCTTTCTTGTCTTCCTCGACAAAAGGATGCTCGCTTGTAAAAGAGACTATCTGCTTGAATTCAGAGATCATCGCCCTCATCTCAAGCCTGGTCACTGCCTTGCCTGAGAACTCTATCTCCGTACTCCTGGTAAAGAATTTCCTCAGGACAGACTTGAATGTAGGGCTTATCTGTTTTGCCTCTATCTCAGCCATCAGCTCTTCATAAGTGAATTCATACGCAAGTTTTAGCAGGCTCTTGAAAAAACGCCTGACTATGCTGGAGAACATGGTGATAAGCTTCAATATGTCTTCTGTATCCAGGAGCGACTCAAGCTTCAGCAGGCTCTCGAATATAGATTCTGCCACTTTGGCCTCAAGCATTAGCCTCTGCTCGTACATCTTGCGCTTCCTTTTCCTCGCAAATAGGATAAAGAAAGGTGCGCTTTTCTTCGCGATATAAGCGGCAAAGGTCAGGGTCATGAGCAGCATGAATAAGAGTGCCCAGTTTATCCTGTTTAGGACTACAGGTGCCTCATCTGAGGGACAGGTCTCACATGGCCCGCCGCAGTCTGGCAGGTCTGTCTTCCCGTACACACAATCTTCCTCGTTGTTGCATATGCTGTCATAGCATGTTTCTGAAAGGACTA
>JAAXVZ010000052.1 GCA_013335235.1 Nanobdellota archaeon
GGAAGCGAAGTCAATTTCTCTTTTTTCCCTGTGGACAATATTGCCGGTTCCATGAACTGCTCTCTTAAGATAAATAATATTGTCAACCAGACAGATATATTAGTAAGCAACAATTCTCTGACCAGTCTCCAGAAGACGTTCTCGCAGGATGCAACATATTACTGGAATGTCAGCTGCACAGACAATGCCACAAACACAAACACAAGCAGCACAAGAAGCTTTGTCATAAGCACAGTCCCTCCACAGATTTCTCTTATAGAAGCGTCTCCTAATTACACAGGGCTTGGCCAAGCGGTCCTGATCAGGGTCAATGCAACAGATGTAGACGGCATAGATTTCATACGGGCCAATATCACTAAGCCTGACGGGGAAGAGATAGTCGAGCTTAGCCATGTCACGGGAATCACCTACGCAGGGCTGTTCAACAATACCTGGCGCATGGCAGCATACAATTACACAATATGGACTGGCGACATCTATGGCAATGAGAACATATCTGAAAAATACAGCTTCACTGTCAACTCATCCTTGTCAATAAGCGTCAGGACAGCGCAGGATACATATGGGCCCAATGCTATCGTGAACCTCACAAATGCAGACATATCCTGGTGGAACTCATCGTTCATCTACAGGCAGAAGGTAAATCTATCTGTCTCATCAGGGGCAACTCCGCAGAATTACCAAGTCAATGTAAGGCTGAACTCAACTAATGTAGGTTCGAGTTTCAACTGGTCAAGAGGCTGCGAGGACATAAGGTTTGTGAACGCAAGCGACAATACAGAGCTTGACTACTGGATTGAGGCTTGCAGCATCTCAGCCCAGTCAGCGTCTTTATGGGTTGAAGTGAGGAATAATATTACAACAAGCGCGTCTTCGATCTATATGTATTATGGGAACCCGCAATCATTCAATAAGAGCGATGGGTCTGCCACATTTGATTTTTTCGATGATTTCTCAGGCAACCTCAGCAAGTGGACCACAGAGATATCTTCCGGGTCATATCCGCAGATAGAGAACCAATACATGGTTGCAGGAGGCGGTTCTACTACAAGTCCCTACGGTCACACTTCCCTCGGTTCAAGCGCGACATATTCAGGATTCCAGAACAACATACTTGAAGGAAGCCTGTACGTTACGACAAATTCTATCGGTGAGATTGCCTTCAGGGGAAATTTCGCAGGGAACACGGGGTATAAGAGCAGGATAGACGCAAGGGCAGGGCAGGGGCTTTCGCATTTGGCTCCACCCTACAGCGGCTGGAATTTCCTTGCAGGATGCACTGTCACAGGAACACCGCCCGCGATAGACACATGGCATAATTTCACCCTTACAGCCAGCGGCAATTCACTTAATATAACAGTCGGCACTCTATCAAGGCTCTGCACAGACAGCACATACAGTGCAGCAGGCGAGATCGCGCTCCAGAACCATTATGGAAGCTATACCTATTATGACAATATCCGGGTCAGAAAATACTCTTCTCCGCTGCCTGCCATTTCTTTCTCAGGAGAGGAATCACAGACAGGGTCAAAGATCCTCAACTCCGGCGCAACAAATGCTTCAGGGTATCTGCTGATGACTATTGAAACGAATGTGACAGGATCATGGGTGTATAACCATACTGTCATCAATGACCTGATTTCTTTTAAATTGAGGAATATATCGAATGCTGGCAACCTTAATCTGATTAGCATATGGAATGGCGCAGGCGAGGGTTCAGGATGGAACACGACCAGCACAGCATCAGGATACTATAGGGCAAGGGCAATATTTACAGATGTCTCTGGCAATCCATTGGAGAATGCTACCGGCGGCAGCCTCAACGTCACCTATGCTTTCTATGTTGATATAACTCCGCCTGTCTGGTATTTCATGAATGTCACCAATGCGACACCTGTTCCTAATGACCTGGTAAATTTCTCTGCCAACTGGACAGATAATCTCGGGCTCGGGAGCTGGAAGTTCTTCTGGAAGATAGCAGGCGACCCATCTTTTTCCCAACAGGATGATGGAGTCTTTGGCGGAGGCTATAACTGGAGTGTCGCCTCTGTGACAATACCTTCCTCTGCAGAGGGCAAGGCCATAGAGTTCTATTTCATGGCTACAGATATCCAGGGCGCTTCTGCAGTGACGAATATCAGCAGCATCACTGTAAAGGATGTGACCTCTCCTATAGTCTCTAGCCCTCTTGCTTCGCCGTCAAAGATATACATCAACGGAACGACAAATCTGTCTGCCTCAATAACAGATAACATCGCTGTTGACAGGGCATGGGTGAACGTCACACGACCGGATGGCGCCTCTTCTCTCATCCAGATGGGGAACCTTAGTTCTTCATACTCTATGCTATTCTCAAATACCTCTGTTATAGGAAGATACAATTCTACAATCTTCGGAAATGACACTTTCGGGAACATAGGAAGCTCGGCCTTGCTGCAGTTCGAGGTATATGGAAGAAGCAATGTCACTTTCATCTCACCTATCTCAGGAAGCTACCCTGTCAATACTATTATAGATATAGTCTGCAGGGTCTTGGATCACAACACATCTTATCCTGTCTCTGGATATGACGTGTCCTATTATGTCAATAATTCATATATAGGGACTAACGTGACGAATTCGACAGGCTATGCAGTGATGAGGTGGAACATATCCGGTGGTGGCTATACCATGATAAACTGCACCATTGGCAATATGACTGGGATATTTTATGATGCGCTGTCCTGGAATGCCAATTCAAGCATCCATGTAGCTGTCCCGAATGTCACCCTTTCCAGGCTTGAACATGACAATAACGTGAGCATAGGCATAGATGAATACGAGACTTATGATCTCATAGAATACATCAATATCTCTGCCAATAATACCGGCGGGGCAAATGCGACTAATGTGGAGATAACCCTTAATGCGCTTAATAAGGACTCACTCCCTGTCTCCTGGCTCGTTTCTGAGCAGAGGAACTGCACCTCAGTTAATGTAGGCAGCATCTGCATTGGTTTTTTTAACAACTCTGGCCAGGGATACAATATAACGACACTTACTGATTCAGGGCAGGGCCAATGGAATATCACCATGAATTGGAGCAATGGAGGCTATCCTCCGAATACTTATCTGAGGAATTTTAGGATCTATCATATCCCCGACAATGTCTCAGGGAGCCTGAACAAGAGCGAGATCACTCCATCTGAATCGACAAAATACGCGATGAATTTCACAAACCCCTGGAGCAGGAACCTGACTGCCGTGAATGTGACAATAAACTGCCCTGCGGCATTGGGACTCTCCTGCAGCTGCCAAAATCAGTCAGGGGACAAGTGCAGCATAGGAAACATAGGCGCCCTGTCTACTGTGACATCCTGGTTCAACATAACAACTACTGCCTCGACACCTCTTGGAGATTATGGGATAAACATAACTATCCAATACCTGAACCCAGGCTCAGAATACCATGAATGGGCTGGCATAAACCCAGTAGTGCTGCAGCTAAAGCCCCTTGTTGCATTCATCATAGATTCACCTGACAACATAACCAGAGGCGACAAGTTCAATCTCACAGGATACGCTCTGAATATAGGAGGAGGAACGATTACAGATGTTGACCTGAACTGGACTCTTCCTCCTGGCTGGATAAACCTCACAGGCAGCCTGAAATCTGCGACAGCAATCCTGAATCAGGATGAGTTCTTCTGGAACAACATAACTGTTAATACATCTATATCTGCCCCTCTTGGCCAGCAAGAGGTATTGCTGGAGACTTATTCAGCTGACGCGAATTATGACGATGACAGGGTTTTTGTCTATGTATATGGTTCGTCTAATATTTCTAACATCTCTGTCTCGAACCAGATACCTTATAGGGGAGAGACAATCATCATATTGGTTAAGCTAATCTGGGACAATTCCTCAGATTTGATCAGCCAGACTGTTTCTCTCCAGTCTTCATACCCTGGTCAGACAAATTCAACTGGTTGGGCAAAGATATCTTACCCGATTCCCTCATGGGCGCAGCTTGGGGATAATTCGTTCACAATCAATGTCACATATCCCGGGAACGGAACAATCTATTCATTGCCATCAGCAGCAAACCTCACTATTTCAGTCAGGGACAGGATCAATATCTCCGCAACAGCTGAGCCGGCAGTTGCAGGATACGGCCAGCAAGTAAGGATATCTGCCAATATCACTAGCGGGCTTGCTATAGACAAGGCTTATACCAACATCACACTGCCTGACAGCAGCAAGTCAGCCTTTAATATCTACAATGCTACTTCAATATTGTTTTCCGGGCTTTTCAATAACACCTGGAAATCAGGGCAATATAATTATACTGTCTCAGCAAATAACACAGCCGGATTCACAAATGAATCTGCAACAGATATTTTCCAGATACGGGCAAATGCCACAGTCAACCTATCACTTGTAAGGATCCTTTATGGAACAAATGAGATAGTCAATCTCAGCTCAACTGACACTAGTGTCATGTGGTGGAACTCTTCCTTTGGTTATAGGAAGCTCTTCAGCATCACAGAGACTTCAGGAAGTAATCTTTCTTTATATCAAATCAACATCTCAGTGGATACATCAGATCCCATCTCAGCAGGGAAGATGAGTTCCAATTGCTCTGACATCAGGTTCAGTGACAACAGAACAAACGAGCTGAATTACTATATTGCCTCAGGATGCAATTCACCTAATACGATAATCTGGGTTAAGCTGAACTTGACAGCCAGCTCGGTAAATCCTTTATTCATGTACTATGGAAATCCGCAGGCAGCCAATGTCAGCAACGGTACAAGGACCTTTGATTATTTTGATCAGGGAGACCAGACCTCTAGCTGGACCTTGGTCGGGACATCAGGGCAGTCTGGCACACAGGGGAACCCTGTTCCAAGCTACTATGCTGCTTCAGTCAATGGCAATTATATGTATAGGAATATAGGACTGACATCTCAAAGGATTGTAGAATATAATGTAAGGTCAGACGGTCTCGGTAATTTCTATTACCTAGTCAGTGCAGCAGGAGCAGGACAGCATTTCAGGATGGAAACAAGAGGCGGCAGCAGCGCAGGAGTTGCTTCAGCTGCTACATGGACCTCATGGTCTGCTCCGACAGCCTGCTCAAACCTCGCGACAAACACCTGGTACTCTTTCAGGTTGGCCATAGGCAGCACGACTTCTCAGGCTTACATCAATGATGTAGCTTGTGGCGGGGCATATACCTTTGCCAATAATGGCGGCTATATCGGCCTTGTCGGAGATGGCCTCGGTGCTGGCTATACAACCTGGCTGGACAATATACTCGTCAGGAAATATGCATCTTCGCTGCCGACTTATTCTACAGGCTCTGAAGAGATTCATAACTCTGTCAGCCCTTCGAGCATGCATGATATAGGCAGCACGAATATCTCAGGTTACTCAGCCCTTTATGTTGACAGGAACGATTCAGGGACATGGACATTCATCCAAACAGTCGTGAATGACACAAGCACGCTCAAGAAGAGGAATATAAGCGCAAATAGCCATCTCAACTTGGCATCAATATGGAACGGAGCTGGCGAAGGCTCTGGATTCAATACACTGACAAGGCAGACTGCGCAGTATAGGATATTTGCTGCGCTGACAGATCCCTCAGGCAATACCTTGACAAATGATGACGGAGGGCAGATGACAGGCTATGCATATTTCTGGATAGATTCAACACCGCCTATTATCACACTCTTAATACCAGTGAACAGCACATGGGTCTCTTACCCTTCAATTAATTTCTCTTATCTACCTAATGACACTTCCCTTAGCAACTGCAGCCTTTGGGGCAACTGGTCTGGCGCAGGATGGCACCTCAATGAAACAAATACAAGCCCTGTCAGCGGCATATCGAACTATTTCGGACCGAAAACAATCCCTGAAGGCAGGCATATATGGAGCGTGCAGTGCTTTGACGCAATTGGGAACTCTGCATATGGTTCAACCTATAATCTCAATGTGGACACAAGCATCCCTTCTGTTATCCTTGGGTACCCTGCGAACTATGGAAATATCAGTTATGGTGATATCAATTTCACATTCACTCCAAATGATAATATAGCCTCAACCCTGAACTGCAGCCTGCTAGTGAACGATATCACTGTTGTTTCAGGCATATTGTCCCAGGCTCTAGATTTGAGTGGATATGTATATCAGATTTATGACAGCGGCCTTTACAACTGGACAGCCAACTGCACAGACTACAGCGGAAATTCATTCATGCCTAACGTGAATAACTTCACTGTCTTTGCGGGGCCAGGTGAGATAGGAATAAACATCTCCTCTACAACAGTAACACTGAACTGGTCTGCAGCGGCTTATGCAGACACTTATAGCATATACTTATCCCATAATATCTCACAAGGGTTCCCTATTACACCTAATGCAACAGGCATCACAAATCTCAACTGGACAGCTGCGAGACCCATAGAAGAGAGGAATTACTATAAGATCGCGGCTGTAAAAGGCGGAGTTGCCGCGCTAAGCAGCGAATCTGCCGGTCTGCATGCGCATCCTCTTTTTGCTACCTGGAACCTGATCAGCTTCCCTTTCAACACTACCTGGAAACTATCTGACGGCGCTTCAGGGCAGGATCTGTTCACTGAGCCAAATTGCGCCCTGAGCCTATGGCGGCTTAATGCGACAAGCCAGACCTTCCAGAGGACAGATCACAATAACGGCATCTGGACACCCGGCACAGGAGACGAGGATTTCATTGAAATTGAGCCTGGGGTAGGCTACTGGCTTGAGGCAAACCAGAGCTGCAGCATGTACCTATATGGCATAGTCAATGACCAGAACCTGACTTTGCAGCTAAAGCAGTACTGGGACGCAGTAGGACATTATTCAGCAAGGGACCAGCTGCTATATGATGAGGCCACCCTCAATCCTATAATTGTGACACCGGCAGAGTCTGTTCAGAGCATCCTCAGGTACAATACGACCCAGAACAGGTTTGAAGTCACGGTATATTATACTGGATGGGGCTTCTACCCTTCATTCAATAACCAGGATTTCATTTACCTGAATCCTAATTTCGGCTATTACTTCGACACAACAGGAGACGCGACATGGCAATTCGACCCATCCAAATAATACTGATATTGGCGATGCTGATTGGCATAGTGTCAGCTATACCTGTACCCCTAGGTGTGGATGGCAGAGTCTATGGACTAGACGGGATCACTCCGGCAGATTCGACAGTGAGATTCTCTATAGAGAACACGAGGACAGGCTGGTCAATATATTCCAGGCTGAGAGCAGACGGGACGTACTCAGCTGCCTTGCCAGGTATCGAAGGAGACACTTTCCAGATAATATTCTGGACAGACTGGAATTCAGTCACCCTGACAAGGCAGATTGACGGCGTCCTCCACAATAACAACGCAATCCTGAACCTGTCGCATCCTTATCAAGGCCCTGTTTTCACTTCAGTGCCGATTGAAAGCGCGCTCGAGGACACACTTTATGCTTATGAAGCCACTACAGATTCCATGGCACTTTTGTCTCTTATCCAAGGGCCGGCTAGCATGCATCTCAACGGAAGCATGGTGTTTTGGCTTCCAGGTGATGCAGATGTTGGGATCCACCATATCAAAATATCTGCTTATGACAACATCAGCACAAGCTACCAGGAATACGACCTAGAGATAATACCTGTCAATGAT
>JAAXVZ010000264.1 GCA_013335235.1 Nanobdellota archaeon
GTGCTAATTCATCATTTGGGTGTACCTGGATTGACAGGTCATCGTTGGCATCAATAAATTTGATTAAAAGTGGAAAAACATTTCCAAACTCATCGTAAACCTTTTCGCCGACCAGGTCGCCCATATATATCTCAACCATCTCTTTGCTGTTTCCTGTGCAATACACTTTTGGCGCTTTCGGTATCTCAGACAGGCCTATTCCGCCTAGTGTAATAATCTCTTTGCACTTATGCTTCTCGAAAAAATCAAGCACATATTCGCAGAACAGGTAAGTGCCCCTGTCTGTTGTCGGCTGCGTGTCTCCTGTCAGTATAAGCAGCTTGGTCCCGCCTGATTCCTTGTAATAGAATGATATCTTAGGAAGGTCAATCAGGTTATTCTCCTGCACAAATACAGAATTCGGCATGAAATAAGAGAAAAGGTCTGCAAGCTTCACAGCACCTGTCTCTGTGATCAAAAAATCAGATACTATCTTCCCTACGCTTCCTATTCCAGGAAGGCCTGCAATCATGATTGCGCCTTTCAGTGACGGGAGTTTCCTTGCTGGTTCTATTTGCCATGTCATGATCTGGTTTATTGGCGCCAGGTTTAAAAACATTATGAAAGCTTATAAATGAATAATATCTTCACTTGCGAAGGGTGATAGAATGGCAAGGATGATTCCAGAGGATTTCAACAAAACCATAGTTGTTCCGGACAATACCACTGTGTTCCTTACGCGTGATGATCCGGCTTTTTTCGGTGAATTCCCTGAGCTTGAGTATATAATAGCTACCAAAGCAGCACTTGAGACAAGAGTGAAGTCCCTGGCAAGCCAAGTCAAGCAGGCGACACAGAGAGACAATATCGATACGATCTCTATTGCATATGTCGGTAATAGAACTGATACATTAGACGGAACCGGGTTTTGGGAGTCATTTACAAAGGCGCTTAGGGTTGGAGGGCCTGAAATCAATGACTTCGGAAAAGGGGACACGCCGATAGCATGGCAAAATATGAAAGATACAGTGCTTTATCTTGTTTCAGACTCCTTTGACCCGCTTAAATTTTCACAATCCTATCTGGCTGCAATGGTTTTTTTGCCTAGACAGATAAGGGCTTTGTCTTTAATCTATCAACCTACATTAATGGAAGCTCAATTTGACAATGCAGATATCTTAAGGAATATAAGGAATGTTGATGAATACAAACGGCTTTCTGATACAAAGGAGCCAGGAAATGGACTTAATACAGAGCATATAACAGGGTTTAGGCTGCCAGGATATAATGTGGCCGGGTTCGGTATTGGCCTTGAAAAAAGCTCGGGTTTTGGATATCTGCCTTATCTCTTGAAACTCAAGGCTTGAGCCTTAATATAAGGTGTTCATAGAACGGAGCATAGCCTATTTTTTCTTCCCATTCTCTTATCCTTGGGTCAAGGATAGTATCAAGCCATATTGCAGAGCATTTTTTTTCCACAGCGACCTGGGTGGCATATTCCATCATGAACTTGAAGTATCCTTTCCCTTCATATTCCGGTTCAACCCCTGCCGATAGAACAACCAGGCTCAGTAAGGTTTCTGCACCTTCTGCAATGTCTTTTACGGATATTGGGATAGGTTTTAGTCCTGTATAATAATCCATAAAACCTATGCTTCCTGAAATATGATAACGTCTAGCTGGGTCTAAAATAGATTTATCTATCTCACTTTTATTGGCAGGCATCTTATCGCCAAGTATCAACCTGGATACAATTCTGCCTGGAGGAGATATTAGCTTCTCTATGAGATCTACATTAGATATAATCTCGAAGGGAGGCATATTCTTGGCAGATAGCTGGCTATATAAAAATTCTTCTTAGATTAAGTCTTGCTTTTTTCTCTCTTCTTCCTTTGCCTGCCTTCTGTATTCCCCGAACTTGTCTTCAGGAGAGTATTTAGGTGGCTTATTCTCAAGAGTCTTTCCGCCGCAGGAACACTCCTCTGTCAAAGTGTATTTGCCGCAAGAAGTGCATTTGAGGATATGCCTCATTTTCGCTTGAACTCAGCTAGTCCCTTGTGTGCAAGGACATGATTCACAACAAGCTCAGAGGCCTCTTTTAGTTTTGGTTCAGCTTCCTTGTAATCTGAGCCTTTCACAACAAGCTTGTATTTCCCGCCACCAAGGTATGTAATAGTGACGCTATCTACAGCAGCGCCCTTTAAGAGCGCTTCTCTTATTGTTTCGATACCATTGCCTTCATATGATGATAATATCAA
>JAAXVZ010000265.1 GCA_013335235.1 Nanobdellota archaeon
CTTAAATAAGATTCTCTCTTGTTATTTGGTATGAAACACCAGATTCAATGGAAAAAGATACCTGGCGGCATCTCCGAAGAGGGACAGTATACGATACTTCAGTCCTTTTCAGGGATGCTAGATATATATCTACGATATAAGAACACACTTATGCGGGAATATCTCACCGTCATCGAGAGATGCAAGGAGATTGATGGAAAGGATTATGACTCCATGAAGGCGAGTGAGCCAGGGAAACGAATTTTAGAGCTGGAGCATATCATCCAGGGCCCGCTTAAGGAAGAATTCAGGAAATTCGACAGATTGTTCTACCAGATAATCAATGTGAAGACCATGGGCCCCAGTGGGTATCTTATCATGCATTTCATAGGGAATCAGCGGGATGTGATGTATAGGAGCCAAAGCCTGTCTTCCCTGGCTGAGAACTTTACATTCAAGGAAGGATATTCATTCCTCCTGAACAAAAAAGGTTTTTTTGACAGATGGCTGGAAGACATGAAGTTCGTGATAGACGCTCTCCATAAGGACCTGCAGATATATTATGATCTAGGGTCCTGATACCCAAAGAAAAAATAGAAAAAATCAGATCCCAAGCGCCTGGGATATCCGCGTCTGGTCAAATCCAAGTATGATTTCCCCATCTATATCTATAACCGGGACACCTCTCTGGCCACTGAGCCTGACCATTTCCATTGCTTTCTTGTAATCCCTTCCTACATCTATATCCTCGAATTCCACACCCTTTGCTGCAAGGAAATCTTTTGCCATATAGCAATATGGACAGCTTGTTGTAGAAAACACTCTTACTCTTGTCATTTTGTTTTTCCTCCTTTGAACTTGTTTATGATCCTTGAGATGAAACCTTCTTCTTTTTCTTCCCAGCTTTCCTTGCCAAGAGAGATATTAACCATTTTTGTCAGACCTGATCTTGAAGGTACGCCAACATAGCCAATCCTGTCAGGATAACCTGGCCCTGTGACAAACATCGTAGGAACAGACCTGACATCAAGATGCCCAGCTCTCTTGTTTCCTTCTGGGGTTGCTGTTGAATACACCTTGACAGTGACCTCTTTTCTCTCATTCTCAAGCTCTTTTGCTATCTTGACTGCGCCAGGGCAGAATGGGCATGTCGGGCTTGTGAAAACCTCAATAATCGCAGATCTTTCAGCTGCTTTGGTTTGTGGTTCCATTTTTATCAGTAGTGATAGTAAACATCACTTTTACTTATAAGCAAATCGGAGAAGTGAAAAAAGAGAATAGAAAAAATCCCTACTTACAGAAAATCCTATCCTTTTAGCTGGCTGTCTATCGCCTGCTTGAACTGAGAGTAAGGCAAGGCACCTTCTATCTTTTGGGTGCCTACAAAAAATGTTGGTGTCGCTTTGACACCTCTTGCCACGCCTGCATTCAGGTCTGCAGTGACCTTCCCTGCCATAGCTCCGCTATCAAGGCACTGGTTGAACCTTCCTGTGTCCAACGCAAGCCCTGCGGCATACTTCTTCAGGTCAGTGACTGCAAGAGCTTCCTGGTTTGCGAACATCGTGTCGTGCATCTCCCAGAACTTGCCTTGCTCTCTTGCGCACTCACCGGCTTCTGCTGCCTTCTGCGCAAAAGGATGTATCTTGGAAAGCGGAAAATTATTGAACCTGATCCCAATTCCTGGATATTCTTTTTTTATCTGATCTACAATAGGGACTGCCCTGCTGCAGAAAGGGCATTCAAAGTCTGAATATATATCTATGACAAGAGAACCGTTTGAGCCTATGTTACCAGACTTGGCTACCCATGCCTGATTAAGGCTGTCTATTGCCTGATTCACAAGCGCCTTTGAGTCAGGATTATACTCGTTTGCATTGAGCTTGTTTAATGTTGAGATAGCATTCTCATAGCTGCTGGCTGCAAAACCATTTGTCATAAGTGATGCGACAAGCGCAATAAATAGGACAATTGAGATTGGCATCCATATGTTGAAGCTGTTTTTTTGTTTCATAGCTCAAGCGAATTAGAAAAAGAATAAAAAGATTAGGTTTAGTAACCTATTTCTTAGACTTCTTTACAGCAGCTTTCTTCTTTGTGCTCTGGACTGTCTTTTTCACTGGTTTCTTTGCTACCTGTTTCTTTTTCTGCACAATAGGCTTAGGAGCAGCTTTTTTCACAGGCTTTGCTTTTGGGACAACCTTCTTTACAGGTTTGACTTCCTCTTTCTTCCTGTTCTTGCAATCCTCACAATATAATG
>JAAXVZ010000266.1:0-1410 GCA_013335235.1 Nanobdellota archaeon
GCCTTCACTGAAAAGAATAGCAGAGCTTCTGATACCTGCTTCTGCAACCGATAATGCAAGGCCGAATGAAGCTGGCTTGCACTTAAATATGGGAAAATCCTTATATTCTCGTATGTTCAGCACGTAATGCGCAGTTGCAGCGCTTATGATCTCAACTATAAGGTTAGACAGGCTATCCGCAGTTTCGAGCAATATGGATGAAGGCTTGCTTTCCGCTCTTTCACAAAGCGTATGCATCAGGGATTCGTTTTTAGGCACATATGCATAATCCTTGAACCCTATCATGCCCGGTGCCATTGATTCTAGGGCAGAGACCTGAGTCCAATCCAGGCTGATCAAGTCCTGCCTTTTCATCGAGCGTATATTGAAATGGGTTAGGAATGCCTGTTCATAATAGGCCACATCCGGGTAGAACTCCTCTGCAAGGCTTATCTCTGGCAGGTCTATCCTTGTCTTATTTCCCATGTTAAGTGCCTGTATAAATGTTTATCGACGCTAGCCTAGTTTCTTTTAGTCATAACTTATAATATGCTTGAGTACATATAGGCTTATCATATGAGTGCCCATATTTGGCAGGCACAGTCCCAAACCCGAAACTAGTCAAGTCTTCCATCCACCAATAATAAGGACTAATATCTCCTGTTGGCTTTACAGGCCTACTTTCACATATCAACATTCCCTTTTCAGAAAGAGAGTCCCTTATATTGCTCAGCGCCTCTTCTCTCCCTAACGCTGCATACCATTGAAGAACGTTCAACAAGAAAATAATATCTTGCTTCTCTGGCAAAGGTTCCTGGGATATGTCATGGGTTTGAAATGTTACAAGTTGCTTAAAGCTTTTTGACAGTGTCAACAGGCCTTCTGTATCTGCTTGATAAATGGTTCCTGGCAGGATACCTGCATCTCTAAAAAACTCTCCCCCATAGTTATACTTTCCTTTTCTTGCTTTTTCTATACTATTGGGATTAACATCATACCCGTTCACACTGACTCTGTCAGATAGATCCAGATTCGCAGCGACAAAAGAATAAGGCTCTTCACCGCTTGAGCATCCGATCGAGGATATATTAACGGTATTAGGTGAGATTAAGATTGCCTCTCTTGCTAAAGAGAATGCAAGCGGGTCTCCGAAGAAGATGGTTGTTGTCGGCATACCATATTTCCTATAATCTTCCAATATATGGTGGATTGGTTTGCTGCGATAACCAGGATTGCTGAGCTCTTGCATGTCGCAGAAGCCTGAAAAATCCGTATCTCTTGTCCTCAGTAACCTTGCGTTATCGACTAATTTTGCCATTTTGATTCTTCATACCCCTCTCAAACCTGTACTCTATCCGGTTCATATACCTTCTTCGGTCTTGCCTTCTTGCGTGTGAACTTCTTCTCCACCATCGGCGTCGGCGGTTTCAA
>JAAXVZ010000266.1:1420-2231 GCA_013335235.1 Nanobdellota archaeon
GACTAATTTTGCCATTTTGATTCTTCATTGATATACTTACTACAATCAAGAACAGCAAAAAAAGATTGGTAATATATAAACGTTTCACTATTTAGTAATAAAAATAAAAAATATCTAAGGATTACTCAACGTCATCTATCGTTGTCTCTCCCTCTTCACGCCTGATGACTTTGACTGCGTCCATCTTGACGGTGATAGGGATAGGTACAGCTGCCTGCAACAGCTCGACGACAACTTCTTCCTTTGTCTTGTCGATCCTGATGATCTTCGCCTTCTCTCTCTTGAAAGGCCCTGATATGACCTCAACAATGTCATTCTTGAGTATGTTGACGTCTTTCTTGACCTGCTCCAGCATGTGCTCAATCTCCTTGAACTCTACTGGCTTCTCTAAGACACCGCGAGAATAAGGAACATTGAATGCAGCCTGCTCTGCGTCACCCTTTGAAGCTGCTTCTATGAATATGTAGCCTCTCATGCCATGAGCCCTTACAAGGGAGAAAACTTCGAGTTTCTTTCTTATGGCATTGCTCGCGATGAAATCCATGACCTGGTCTTCCCTGTTTGTTGTGGTCCTGATAGCGTATATAGTCGATTGCATTCCTTCTGTCATTTTGTCACCTAGATTATAAGCTCGCTAATCAGGAAAAGCAGGAAACCGACAGCGCCGATCAGCAATATCCCTACTCCTGAGACCTTGACGATTGTCTTGAATTCCTCACCGCTAGGCTTCTTTGTCACCTGCAAGACTCGCTTGCATTCAATTATAAAGGTTTTCAAACTACTTATCATATCCCTTATAAGCAAAAACCCC
>JAAXVZ010000267.1 GCA_013335235.1 Nanobdellota archaeon
ATAAAAAAGATACCTGAGAAGAAACTTACTAAAAAAGGCGCGCATGTGTTTGAGTACAACAAATCATTCGCCCATGCAAAGGTCTACTGGAATGATAAGCATGAGCTATTGATAAGCTCATACAACCTGGATATATTTGAGAGGAACTTCGAGAGCGCAATCTATCTGAGGAACAAGAGGATTGCCGGGAAGCTAAAAGAGTTTTTCATACAGGATGAGAAAGTATCCAGCCTGAAGTACAACAAAAAACTAGCTTGATTTCTGGTGTGTAGAAAGATTGAACTCATGCACACGGCCGCGCTGCCAATCATACAGGAGCTGCCTTGAGAATCTCGGGATATCTGATGAGCCTCCTTTTGAAAGTATCCTTCGCTTCTGGGCTGCTGCATCGACAAAATCATAGGCGTCCCCTTCATACTTCAAATCATAATATCTTGAGAACATATCCGGGAATTTCTCTATTAATAGCATGGCGAACATCTCCGGTTCTTTCAGGTGCTCAGGGTTCTTTGATCCCACAAGGACTTTCTTGAATAGGTCTGCGTCATCAAAAGGCAGGACGCCTGGCGTGTCTATGAGCTTTATCTTGCCTTTTGCCCTGACAAACTGTATGCTCTTTGTATAGCCAGAAGTAGGGCTGACTGGTGCTGCTTTTTCTCCCTTCAGGAGGTTTATGACTGAGCTCTTGCCGACATTAGGATAGCCTAAGACACCAACAACGCAGTTCTTTCCTTTGGAGATTTCCATTATCTTCTTGAAGAGGATCGTCCCTCCAAGCCTTTGCTTGGAGGAGACAAACACAGCTGGATTGAATTCCTTTTTCAGTGCCTCTATGACATGCTTCTCCACTAGGTCGCACTTATTCAGGACATAGAGCAGCACCTTTCCCCTCTGCAGCACCTTTGATTCAATTTCCCTATGCCTGGTGTCATCAGGCATCCTTGCATCAATGACTAACAGGAGTATCTCTGCTTCATCAATCACCCTGTTCACAAGGTTCCAGTATATGACCATATTGCCTAGAAGTTCAGGGAAGATTATAAATTAAGTGGCTTTCAGGGGCGCATTACAATTATTTCTGAACCTACACCGGAGTTCTGGATAGCATGAACAGACAATACCCTATCTCCTGCAACCTGATTTATGATGTCCTGGTGCCTTGTCAGGACAACTATCTTCTCTCTTGCTATCCTTGACATCTCTGCCAATACCTGCTGGAAAAACAGGGCTGGATCATCGCCTATCGCTACCTGCTTCTCAAAAGGAAGGTTGGAGACTGCGAAGTCAAAGGATTTTGCAGGCAATCCTGTATCTCTGGCATCAGCTTTCCTGAAAATCACATCCCGGGAGAAATGCATCGCATTCGACTTTGCAATCCCGATTTTCTCCTCATCTATATCATAGCCTTCAGACCTGCAGCCCATGATAGATGCCTCAATTGGGATAGTGCCTGCGCCGGCCATCAGATCGACCATAGACTTTCCATTTATATCTCCAAGCTGCCTAAGCATCGCGCATGCTATGGACGGTCTGAGCGATCCTGCAGAGGTCTTTGGCATAGACCTTTCAACGTGGAGCGGCATAGGGTGGACTGAAACACCTATAAACGAATTTTTTTCGTTCAATATTATTGAGAAATGCCGTTCTGTGGCTGTCTTTCCGTCAATTCTAGTCGAGACACCTTTGATGAACTCTGCCTCGACGTCTTTTGCGGTGTAATCCCTTCTTCCGGTATAGCTTGCCTTGACGCTTAACTTGATGCTCAAGTATTTTAGTGGGATTTTCGCTGCCTGGTGCCGGATCGCCCTAAGTGACGCCCTATGCCTAGATATACCAGAAAGCCTTTTCACAAGTACCATAATATCCTCAACAGTCCTTGCCATAGAAAAATCTGCATCATCCTCTGCCTCGAAAAATGCGACACCAGGCAATATCTCTATTGCTGATATGCTTGCGATACTGGAAATCTCTTCTAATGCTATCTTCTCTGTCCCGACTGCGCATATAATAGCAAATCTCATTATCTTCGTGAAGGCCAAGTCTGCTTAAATCCTTTTGGGTGACTGATGCGCATAGTGACTGAGGCTATCTACGAAAGCTTTATATATCATCCAAGCTAAAATCTCTAAATATGACTATCTGGACTCCAAAGCAGAAGGGCGGTGTCAGGAGCCAATGGGCTCCAGAGACAACAGGAGGCTGGAAGGAATCAAATATACTCGTCTACA
>JAAXVZ010000268.1 GCA_013335235.1 Nanobdellota archaeon
TTCAGAGCTTCCGTATAATCTACGGCAAACCACTCTGGCGACAACCAGTTCTTAGGAGTGGTACTGAGGATGATACACTATGGATTACCAACCTTGACCTGAATACGATGGTGTTTGATCCTAACACTCCCTTCAATGAACGCATTTTTTCCGGTTATGACAGCAAGTTCCTAAAAGTAAAAATACTGAACGGTTCTCTCGCTGTTATTCCGATACAGGATTGGTGGGGACATGATACTATCCGGTTAAAGATAACTAATCCCGGAAATTTTAGCAAAATCGGTTATCTGCCGATCCAAGTCATACCTGTCAATGATCCTCCTCATTTTACCAGCATCCCTGTGCAGTCTGCGGTTTCCGGAGAAGTCTATGCATACAGCATGCATGCAGAGGACCAAGACAGTTTGTCCCTTATATATTCTCTTATATACGGCCCTGCCGGCATGCAGATAGAAGGCAATAGCTTGAGCTACACAGCTGCTATGGGAAACCATACTATTATTGTCAGGGTATCAGATGGAGACGCCTATGATGAGCAGACATTTGTCCTTTATGTCAGCGAAAGGCTGAACCATGATCCTGTCATAACTTCGTCTCCTGGCTTGAGCGTCACGCAGGATTCGCTCTATCAATACTCGATAATCGCAGCTGATATAGATTCAGATCCTCTGGATTATCGCGTTGAAGGTCCTTCTGGCATGAGCCTGATTGGCTCTCAGGTGATTTGGGCACCTAACAGCACGCAAGTCGGTGTTTTCCCTGTATATATTGAGGTTGATGACAGCAGGGGAGGAGTCGCAGCACAGTATTTTAACCTGACTGTGATAGATGTGGATGACCCGCCAGTAATCACCAGCACCCCGCCTGGAACAGCATATCTATGGCAAATCTACAAGTATCAGGTAAAAGCGTTTGATCCAGAGGGAAAACCTCTAAGATATTCTTTGGAGGATCAACCTAAATATATGTTCATAAATAAGAAAACTGGGACAGTCTATTTTGTGCCGACCTCAGACGGACAGGTAAAAGCCCGTGTTGCAGTAAGCGACGGCCACCTTGTAACAAAGCAGCCAATCGTGATAAACGTCTATTCCAGGTCAGGGCAGAGAGTCCATATCTCTTCATCAGGGAGCTTAGATGTAACCGGCCTCGGAGAGATTGTCCTCGACGAGAATGGCCGTGGTGTGCTCATCGGTGAGATCAGCGACAGTTTGGCCAACGGGAAGATACCGATCTCTACTATCCTCTATAAATATTTGAGCCTGAAAGACCAGGGTTTGCTGGAAGAGGGAGAATCCAATGTTTCTGGTCATATAATCTATCGCGTTGAAAGAGCCTGGCTAAACCAGGTTGATGCAGATATAGGCGATGTCGAACTGTATAGGCTTGACAGCAAGACATACCTCCCTTCTGTCCTTGCAGGGGAGGACCTGAAATATTTCTATATGGATGCATACTTCACTGACTTAGGTGATTTCGCAATATTGGCAAAGATCCCTGAAGCAAAGCTCAAGAGCGCTCTTGAGAATGCTTCTAGGGTCACCAGACTCAAGAGACCTGTAGTCATTACAGGCCAGATATCTTATTCTGATATAGCACCTGCGTCTCATATCTATTATAAGATAATCAACCTGCGCTCGAACCAGAGCTGGTCTGGCAGCGTGGATAATCCTTCTTCAATATATTCTGAGGTGATTGAAGGCAAAGTCGGAGATGAGCTGCAGATAAATGTCCGAGGAGACGGGTTTGAAGAATCCAAGATGGCAAGAATAACAGGGGATGTGACAAAGAGCAACCTTAAATTAAGCATCACTCTGCATGATGCAGAGCTATTGTCAAAAAAAGAAGAGACAAAGAGGATATTGATCAACATCAGCCTCATAGTGCTCATGCTTTCTCCGCTAGCGCTTATCATAACCGGATTGTGGAAAAAAAGATGAGAAAAGCAGTTTTTTCTGTGCTGGTCTTCCTGATAATATTGTCTATTGTCATGGCACCTCCTCCTCAACCAAAGACAGTAAAAGGAACTGTCCTGAGGCCAAGCCTGACCAGCGCTCCCAGCGGAATAGATGTCCGAGTCAATGTCACGAATACATCAGCGATCTACACAACTAAGACCTTTGGCCCTCCAATCAATACAGGGGCATATTCGCTCACTGCGATGTCTGTTGAGGGTGATAGGATATCTGTCCTAGCATGGAACGAGACAGCTTGGGGCTCTT
>JAAXVZ010000269.1 GCA_013335235.1 Nanobdellota archaeon
TGCTCTTCCGATCTCATCTATCGGGTCATACACGCCGACAAAGAAATCTTCTTGTGCCATTCTAGAACCTTGGTTCGAATAATGTCTGGTTTATGTATTTCAGCTTCCGCTCCACGTCATCAAGGCTATGTTTCCATGTCTCCAGTTCGGAGTCTTCCTGGTTCTTGAGGTCGTTTATTTTCCCAAGTATTATCCTTGCATCTTTTATCTTCTCATTAATCAGAGCGATTATATCTAATATATCGTTATACTCTTCTATTTTCACAAAGACGTTCTTTTCTTTTTGCATCTCTTAGCCCTCTTTTTCAAAAAGAACTTTATCAACATAAATAATCTTTCGCTGTATTTCTTCCATTGTCTTCTTATATTCTTGGTGTTCTATGTCGGTATTCTTCTTTATGTTCTCTAGTCCGTAGATTAGCTCGCCAGACTCTTCGACATAGTCCCTGATTACATCTACCGCAGTAAGGACCTCTGAGTACATGTCTGTCCGGATGAACAGAGGTTTTTTTAATCCCGCATATCTACTGAATCCAGGGCCGCTGTCTTTGTCTGCATCAAATATCTCAAGTTCTGGCATCGGTGCCTGGGTGATGAATTCCGGAATCTCATTAGACAACGGATCTTCCATCGGAGGCAGGAGAGGCAGGGAATCAGGAATCATCGCAGCAGATCCGTCAAGGTTCATTGCTGGGGCAGGTTTTGTTTCAACAAACTGGAACTTATATGTGTTTTCCTTCTTCTCTAGGGCTGTAGGCTTGTCAAATAAGTCCTTTGGCAAGACAGGGGGAGCACTATCAAGGACCGGTAACTTAGGCAATGCGTCTGTCTTCTTTGCTTCTACCATCTTCAAATAGGCCTTATAAGAATAAGTCATTAGCTGTTTTTAAACCTTTTGATAGGTTTATCGTCTAATCATATGTTTGGCGCCCCAAATCACGTATTACTTTATCTTATATAGAAAATTATTTATAGGGTTTGTGTTTCACCAAAGGGATGCGTTTTACAATCACCCTCTTCGCTTTGTCCCTGTTTTTTATTTACAGCGTTTATGCTATCCATATATCCGAGGTTCACCCTTATCCTGAAGGTGGTGAGGAATGGGTTGAGATATTTATTAATGAATCCATAAACATAACTGAATTGCAGGTTTCGGACAACTATCAGACAGACAGAGTGACCTGCTGTGGTGAGAATTGCACAGAAACCATAGCCGGGCCAGGGTATTTTATCCTGACAGCTGCAGATTCAAACCATAGTTATGGTTGCAGTAGGGTTTGTGTAGATGATAAATCTATTGGAAACGGGCTTGGGAATGAGTGGGATAATATCTCTCTTCTCTACCGCGGAAACATAACAGAAAGCTTTCTTTACAATTGGACAATCAAGGGCAGGTCGGTTATTTTAACGGAAGGTGAATATATCCAAGTCTTGCCAACACCGTGTGAAAGCAATGCCCTCTCCATGTTGCTGTTGAATAGGACTAGGTATAATTTAGGGGAGGTTTTAGAGTTCATAATTGAAGGCTACGGCCTGAATGTGTCTGCAGAGCTCAATCTCTCTTCACAGAACATGAGTCAGCTATATCTGATACCCCTATCAGAGCTGAATTATCTTCTGGTAAATGAGACTGGCAATTATACGCTCGGCATAGTAGTTGATACGATACAGCGAAATTATTCTTTTGAAATTATTAGTGAAGAGATTATCGAGCAGGATTGTGTCTTCTCTATCACAATGGACAGCCATATCTTTGAGGTTGGTGATCAAGTTTCTTTTGACCTTCAGGTAGAGTTCTGCAATATCACTTATTGGATAGAGGACTCTGGCGGAAGACAAGCCAAGGCACCATATACTACGCATACTTCTGGAGTAAAAAAATTCACACCAGACAATGGCGGAGGATATATCCTGTATGCAACATCCGGCAAGGAGACAAAAGAGCTTTATTTTATTGTGAAGGAAAATATATCCGCCGAAAGCGCAATCTTTGTAGCTCTAAAGAACGAATCCTATGTTTTTGGGAAGCCTATTTCAGTAAGTCTTCAGGTGCACAAAGGAGACACAGGCAAGACCGCTATTTACTTATATGTCCAGGATGAGGAAAAAATATCAGAGACCGTAATTCTTCACATAGATAAAAAATTCACAGAGCTGGATGTGACGGTTCCTGTGCTGCTAGATGAAAAATGTGGGTTGCCTAGCTCTGAATATACC